>NZ_JBNDIC010000003.1:0-264032 GCF_056755475.1 Rhizobium sp. KNZ2-6A
CGGATCGACACCCCGTGTCGTCCCGCAAGTTCCGAAAAGGCATCGAGACCGATGAAGGACCAGGGCGACCCGATACCGAAGAAATAGTCAATTGCTTTTGTCATGCTATGCCTTTTCAGCATTCTTGATCAGGGAAAGTGCGGCGTCGAAGACGAAAAGGGCGCAGTCTCTGGCGGTCAACACAGCCCGTGGGTCGCGGCCGACGGCAACTGTCGCCAGTGCGCCTTCGTAGAGAAGAGAAAGATGACTGGCAGGCTGACCTGTCTCTACGCCCGCTCTTGTCATGAGCGCTGCAAACATCTGGCTCACCGTTGCCTTGTGGGTGCGCGCCACAGCGACGACGCGTTCTGAATCGCCGTGCTCGGCGACTGCAAGAGCGAATGCGCACCCTCGAAATTCGGGGCTATCTGCCTTCTCGTGCAAACGTTCGAAGATCAGGTTGAGCTGATCGCGCGGATCCGGCGCCTCGTCCAGGACGGATTGAAGAGAGCGGATGACCCGCTCATGGCGATCTTGAAGATAGGCCGCGACGAGATGATCCTTGGATGGAAAATGCCGGTAAAGCGTTGCCTTGGCGACTTTGGTTTCGTCGATGATGCGATCGATGCCGACTGCGCGGATACCCTCGCGGTAGAAGAGCGCGCCAGCCGACGCAAGGATATGATCTGAGATGGAAGCTTTCATAACTTTCTGACTTGGTATCGCTCGATTGGGTGCTCGGTCGAGGGCATGGTCGCATCTCTTCTAAACCGCCATTTCGGGCGGAGAAAGACCGGTCGTTCCACTTCTTGGGTCGTCTTGAGGATTTTTTTCCAAGCCGCAGATCGTGTTGTCACCGAGCCTGCCGGCCGATCGCTTGCGGATATCACAGGCGAAATGCCTGCCGAATTTCTCCGCCCACAGCCTCACGGCCTAGTGAGAGACGTTGATGCCACGCGCTGCCAGCAAATCCTCGACTATGCGCAGACTTAACGGGAAACGGAAATACAGCCACGCGGCATGGGCAATCACATCCGCTGGAAATCGGTGACGACGATAAATTGGGGCCGGGGCGAATGAGCTCATGCCGCCAAATCACAAGTCTCGATCGACGTTCGGTTAACTTGACGGTGCCTTCGCTGGTCTATGGCCTGTAAAGCGCACGATAGGTCCGATAACCCCGATCATAAACCGCTGCATTGTCGGGATTGGGGAGGATTCTTTCACCTTGGCCGACAAAGGCCGTCACACCGGACCAATCCTCGGTCAACCCCGCACCGATCGCCGCGGCCCAGGCGACACCGAGGCAGGAGCCGGGATGGCCAGTGAGACCCTGCAGTGGCTGCTGCAGCACGTCGGAAACGATCTGCATCCAGACACGGCTCTTCGATCCTCCATCGGAAACGATGAAACGCGTCGTCGGATGGCCGATGTCGTTCAGCACGTCGATATGATGGCGCAGCGCATAGGCGTAGGCTTCCAGCATCGCCCGCCACAGATGGCCGATATGATGCGACAGCGTCAGCCCGTCGATCAGGCCGCGCGCGGCGGCATCATGGATCGGCGTCTTCTCGCCGAGGAAGTAAGGCAGGATCGTCAGCCCATCCGCACCGGGCGCGCATGCCGCCGCCAGCCGATCGAGATAGTGGTGCACGGATATCCCCTCCGCCTTTGCCGCAATCTCCTCGCGTCCGGCGAAGGTGCTGATGAACCAGTTGAGCCCGGAGCCGCCGGTCGACATGCAGCCGTTCGGCATATAGAGCCCCGGCACCAGGTGGTAGTCGAGGAACATGCGAGGGTCGGGCTGCACGACATCCGTCGCCGTCAGAATATCGACGGCACCCCCGAATTTCAGCAGCACGTCGCCGGCCTTGTTGATCCCCGCGCCGAAAGCCGACGCGATCATGTCGGCTGCCCCGCCGACGACAGGCGTTCCAACTGCAAGCCCCGTCGCCTTGGCCGCCTCATCGGTCACATGGCCAAGCACCTCATGCGAAGCGGCCTTCCTAGGAATAGCGTCCCGCCGCACCCTCGCAAGCTCGATCAGTTCGTCATCGAGCCTGTCGGTATTGATATCGACGAAGCCAGCTTCCAGCGCCCAGTTCTGCTCGATGGCCTTTTCGCCGGTCAGCTTCCAGTTGATGAAATCATAGGACCCCATGACCGTGGCAATGCGCTCGAAAACAGTAGGCTCATGCCGGGCGATCCAGCGCAGCTTCGCCGTCACCAACTGCTGGTTGATGCCGTTTCCTGCCTTGGCGAGAAAATCCGCTTCATTCCATTCGGCCCTAAGTTCCTCGACCTCCTTGCCGCAGCGCCCGTCGCTCTGCTGGATGCTGGGCCTCAGCACGTAGCCGGCGTCATCAAGCAGGACGACGGCCGGCAGCATGCCGGTCACGCCCACAGCCGAAATTTCCCCGGCCTCGATCCCGCTCGTTGCAATCAGTTCCTTGATGATCTCGCAGACATTCGACCACCATTCCGCCGGGTCTTCCTCGGCCCAGCCATGCTGCGGCGAATGAAGCGTCGACGGTCGTGAGGCCAGGCCGAGCACGCGGTTCGGAAGTTCGATCAAGATGCCGATGGTGGTGGTGGTGCCGATATCGAGGCCAAGTGTGATGGACATAGCGGCTCTCTTCACCTAGCGCAGACTCTCGACGATCTCCATGAAGCGCTTTACCCGGTCGCCGTCGACTGGATTCCAGGTATTGCCGTCCACCTTGAAATGCGTGCCGATGATGACGCCGCTGGCAACGCTCAATATGTCGCGCACATTGTCCTTGTTGACGCCGGTATTGGCAAAGACGGGGACATCCTTGACCGTTTCGCAAACGCGCCTGAGGTCCGATTGATCTACGGCCTGTCCGGTCAGTGGTCCCGACACCAGGATGGCATCGGCGAGCGACGAGAACACGGCACTCTTCGCCCTGAGTTCAATCGGTCGCTGGTCCAGCGAATGGGCAAATTCCGCGTTGATGTTGAAGAGCATCTTCATGTCGTCGCGGCCGAGGCTATGCCGTAGCCGCGCCGCCTTGGCGCAATCCGGCTGCCAGATGCCCATGTCGGAGGCGAAGACGCCGGTGAATATCTCGCGAACGAAGCTCGCGCCCGTCACTGCGCCGATCGCAACGCTTGCCGAAGGATCCCAGAGATAGTTGACCCCGAACGGCACGGTCAGTTGCGGTTTCACCCGCTCGACGATCGCGGTCATAGCCGCCAGCCCTTCCTGCGGCGCCTGGAAGACGTAGGGCCGGTCATTCTCGTTGCCGAACATGATGGCGTCGACGCCACCCGCCTGCAGCTTCTCGATATCAGAAAGCACGTCTTCGACGAGCTTGTTCACACCGGCGGCGGCGTCATAGGCGGGCGAGCCGGGCAGGGCGCCTATATGCGCCATGGCGATGACCGCCTTCTTCTTGACGCCAAAAAAGTCGAATACCATGCGGCAACTCCCTGAAGCGAAATCGAGTGGAACAGTCATCCGCCGGGAGACGGATTCGGGAAAGGGCAAATCAAAGCAGCGGCTGCTCCTCGGGCGCGATGCGCACATCGACGCCGGCGGCGGCCAGCGCATCGGCAAGATCGACCGGCGGCATGGCATCGGTGATCAGCATGTCGAATTGCTGCAGCGGCGCGATATGCACCAGCGACATACGCTTGAACTTGGTGGAGTCGCAAAGCACCACCTTCTGCGTAGCGCGGCGTAGATAGACCCGCTTCATGTCGGTGTCCTCGAAGGAATAGTCGTAAATTCCCTGCGCCGTAATCCCGGACACGCCAACGAAGGCGATGTCAAACCAGAGTTCCTCGAATTGCGAAACGGCCGATTGGCTGCTGATCGCCATTTCCTCGCCACGCATACGCCCGCCCGGCAGGTAAACCTCGCCAAAGCCGGTGCCGAGCTGCATGGCGTTGCGCACGCTGTTGGTGAAGATCTTCGTATGCGGCTGGTTGAGCAGCAGGCCGGAAAGCAGATAGGTCGTGGTACCGACGTCGAGTGCCAGGGTGCGTGCTCCGGCGGCAACGCCTGCCGCCGCCATCGCGATGGTCCGCTTCGCGGCGGCATTGCGCGTCAGCCGGGATTCGAAAGTCGGCTCCTCGCGGTCGACAGCCTCGTTGGCGATCGGCTCGAAGGCCTTGCCGCTGCGCACCGCGCCGCCATGGGTGCGCACCAGCCTGCCATCCTTTTCGAGTTCGATCAGGTCGCGGCGGACGGTCATTTCGGAAACGGAAAGCTGGGAGGCGACATCGCTGACGGAGACCGCGCCTTTGCGCGCCAGCGTCTCCAGGATGCGCGCATGCCGCACCTGGGCCAGAACCTTCGGTTTTTCCGCTGCGGCGACCATATGCTGTTCCGCGTCCATGATATCGTTCTCTTCCTCCCGCCGTCGCAACTCGTGCTGCGATCGTTTCATTGTTGCTTTCTTTGTATCGAATGATTCGAACAAATTCAAACATAAATTTCTCTTGTCGTGAATGATTTTGTTGATATATGATCGGTGATGTTTCCATTCCATGAGGGCGGCATGCAGTCTCCGAGCTTTCCAGAACTGTCCGGCAAGCGTGCGATCGTAACTGGCGGGGCGACGGGGATAGGGCGCGCGATCGCGACCGCACTCTCCCACCAGTCGATACAGGTGGCGATCTGCGACATCAATCTGACTGCCGCCGAACAGACGGCGGCCGAGATCGGCAACGGCGCCACCGCGCATACGATCGACGTTCGCGAGCGCGCCTCGGTTGAGGCGACCTTTTCCGAGGTGGAGAAGACAGGTGGTTACGATATACTCTGCGCCAACGCAGGCGTATCAACCATGCAGCATGCGCTGGAGCTCACCGACGAGGAGTGGGACTATAATTTCGACGTCAACATTCGCGGCATCTTCCTGACCAACCAGATTGCCGCCCGCCGTTTTAAGCGCACCGGCCCGGGCGTAATCGTCAATACGGCCTCGCTTGCCGCAAAGATCGGCGCGCCGCTGCTGGCTCATTATTCAGCCAGCAAGTTTGCTGTGCTCGGCTGGACGCAGGCGCTTGCCCGCGAGCTTGCGGCTTCGGGCATCCGCGTCAACGCCGTGTGCCCCGGTTTCGTCAAGACCGGCATGCAGGAACGCGAGATCGCCTGGGAGGCGAGCCTGCGTGGTGTAACGCCCGAACGCGTCGTTGCAGATTATATCGCGCAAACGCCGCTCGGCCGGCTGGAAACGCCTGAAGATGTAGCCGATGTCGTCGTTTTCCTCTGCTCGAATTCGGCCCGCTTCATGACTGGGCAGGGCGTCAACGTCACCGGCGGCGTCTACACGACCTAATCCGTCCAGGATCTGCATCGGGCCTCCATTCAGCAAGGAAAAAGCATGGCTGAAATCGTCTTCGACCAGATCAGCAAGCGTTACGGCGATGGTTATGCGGCGATCCGCAACCTGAACATGACCATCCGCGACGGCGAATTCCTGGTCCTCGTCGGCCCCTCCGGCTGCGGCAAGTCGACGGCGCTGCGCATGATCGGCGGCCTCGAAGAGATCACCGATGGCCGCTTGACGATCAACGGCGCCGTCGTCAACGACCTTGCCCCGCGCGACCGCGATATTGCCATGGTGTTCCAGTCCTATGCGCTCTATCCGCATTTGACTGTGGCCGAGAATATCGGCTTCGGCCTTCGCGTGCGTGGCCTCGCCAAGGCCGAGATCGCCCGCAAGGTGCAGGAGACGGCGAAGCTCCTCGAGCTCGAGGACTATCTCGCCCGCAAGCCCGCCCAGCTCTCCGGCGGCCAGCGTCAGCGCGTCGCCATGGGTAGGGCTCTCGCCCGCAGTCCTCAGGCCTTCCTGATGGATGAGCCGCTTTCCAATCTCGATGCCCGCCTGCGCGGCCAGATGCGGGCCGAAATTGCTCGCATGCAGAAGATGTCGGGCATCACCACCGTTTATGTCACCCACGACCAGGTCGAAGCCATGACCATGGGTGATCGCGTCGCCGTTATGAAGAGCGGCGTTCTGCAGCAGCTCGGCACGCCGCGCAACCTCTATGATCAGCCGGCCAATCTCTTTGTTGCAAGCTTCATGGGCTCGCCGGCAATGAATCTGCTGGCCGTCGACCTCTTCGCGACGGACAACGGCCCCGAAGCCCGCTTCGGCCAGGCCTCCATCCTTTTTTCGGGCGAGGTGCTCGCCGAGCGGCCGCGAATCGCCTCCGCAGCTGGCCGCGCCGTCGTGCTCGGCATCCGTCCGGAGGCCTTCCAGCCGGTCGATACCGGCGGTTTGGCTGGGACTGTCGCTTTCGTCGAGGATCTCGGCGCCAACCTACTTGTCCATGTCGATGTGGAGGCTGCCGACCGGCTGAAATCGCTCTCGGCCGAGGAGGATGACGTGGCGCTGTCTGCGCCGCGCCTGCGCGTCATCATCGACGGCACCAGCCACGTGAAGATCGGCGAGCGCCTGTCGCTTGCCGCCGACCCCGCCCGCATTCACGTGTTCGACGCCGCGACCGAAATGGCGATCCGCGCCTGAGCGCATCGCTTCTTTGGAGCATGATGTCGAAATGTGCGAGCGGCTTTCGGACGGCGTCATGCTCTCATTCGGATCTAGAGCATTTCCGCTTTTCTTCGAATCGCGAAAACGCTCTATCTTCTTGTTTCGCTACGCATTCCGGACGGAAAACCGCTGCGCACTTTTCCTGGAAATGCTCTAATGAATGCCCTTCGTCAGGCCTTGCACGAAATAGCGGTTGAGGAAGAGCACGATCAGCACGATCGGGATCGTCGAAAAATGCGCCAGTGCGCCGAGCGTGCCCCAGGTGATATCCTTCGTTCCATAGGCTGAAAGCAGCGCCACCGAGATCGGCTTAGAATCGAGCCGGGTGAGGAACATCGGGTAGAGGAAGTCGTTCCAGGAAAACATCAGGCAGAAAAGCGTGGAGGCCACGACGCCCGAACGCACCGCCGGCAGCGCCACGCGCCAGAAGGAACCGAACAGCGTGCATCCATCCGTGAGCGCCGCTTCCTCCAGCTCCTTCGGCAGGCTGCGGAAATAAGAAAACATCATCCAGGTGACGAAGGCCGAGTTCAGCATTGCGTTGATGAGGACGACGGCAATCCAGCTGCCGAGCAGCCCGATGTCGCGCATCATCAGATAGAAGGGGATCAGTGCTGCTACCGCCGGCACCATGCGGATCGCCATGAAGAAATAGGCAACGGCAATGGCATAGCGGCTGGTCGAACGCGCCAGCGCATAGCCCGCCGGCACGCCGAGCAGGAGCGACAGGATGACGGAACCGCCGGCGATCAGCAGGCTTGAAGACACGAGGCTCCAGACGTCGAACAGGCGGAAGACCGTCGCGAACTGCTCGAAAGTCGGCACAAAGGTCAATTTCGGCGGGATCGAGAAGATATCGCGCGACGGCTTGTAGGCCGTCGATGCCAGCCACAGGAACGGCAACAGGAAAAAGGCGAGCATGACAAGGATGAAGCCGCGCTCGACGATGCGGCTGAGGGTGCGTGTGCTCATCGCCCGTTCGCCTTTCTATCCGCCTTGCGGATCAACAGGATGAAGCCTGCCGCGATCACCGCGATGCAGATCAGCGTCAGGTTTGATATCGCCGAGGCGCGGCCGATATTGAAGAATTCCAGTCCCTGCTTCACGGCATGCAGCATCAGCGTGTTGGTTGCATTGCCCGGCCCGCCGCCCGTCGTGACGTAGACGCTGTCGAAGACGCGGAAAGCATCGATGGTGCGCAGTGTCAGCGCCAGAAGGATCGAAGGCAGCATGAGCGGAATGACGATGATCCTCAGACGCTGCAGCGCCGTTGCCCCATCCACTTCCGATGCCTCGAGAATATCGCCCGGCAGTGCCTTCAGGCCCGCAAGCAGGATCAGCGCCACCAGTGGCGTCCATTCCCAGATATCGACGAAGATAAGGGTCGCCAACGCCGAGCTCGGATTGGCGAAAAGGCCGCGCGGATCGGAAATCCCGAACTGGGCCAGATAATAGCCGATGAGCCCGTAGTCGGCGAGCAGCAGCGCCCGGAAAATCAGCCCGACCACAAGCGGCGTGATCGTCACCGGAATCAGGATCAATGCCAGGCAGATCCGGTTGAAGCGGTCGTCGCGCCAGAGCGCCAGCGCAATGGCAAAGCCGAGCAGCAGTTCGACGGTCACGGCGCCGACGGTGAAGATGACTGTATTGACGAAAGCCCCGCGCGTCACCGTGTCGGAGAGAAGATCGATATAATTGCCGAGCCCGACGAAATGCGTTCGCCCCGGCTTCAACAGATTGTAGTCGTAAAGGCTGAACCAGATGCCCTGCGCCAGCGGCCAGACGCCGATGACGAGCACGTAGATGATGGCCGGCAACGTCATCAGGATGAAGAACAGCCGCCTGCGCTCGAGATAGGAAACGCTCAAGGCCGGAGAGTGCTTCAGTGCGGAGGTGAGGGATAGGGTCACGTCATGTCCATCAGGTTCCTGGTTCGACGCGCGCTACCGGGATCGAGCCCGCGACTCATCCAATCATGAAGCTTGAGGCACATCGGATCAATGGTGTGGAAACGGCAGGGCCGCGATCTGAATCCGGACGATTGCAGGCAACATTGGCTTAAAATCTGAATCCGCATCTAAATCGGGGAAGTCGAGCATGATGCCGAAAACCGCTTACATTTTTGGCATCATGCTCCAGGCCGCGGCCCTAGGGAGGAACTGGGTGGCGTCAACCACTGTCAGAAGAGCTTCGCAGCGGCTTCCTGGGCGGAGTCGAGCGCCTTCTTCGGATCGGCATTGCCGACGAGCACATCGTTCACGGCGGTGCCGAGCAGGTCCTGAATCTCCGGATATTGCGGGATGCGCGGACGATATTCGCCGTCGCCATGCTCGAATGTCTCGGCGATGACAGGCAGGAAGGGGAACTTCTTCAGCAGATCGGGATCGGTCATCTCGCTCTTGCGCAGGAAGCTGCCGGCGCCCATCATGTTGAATTCCTTGTGCACCGGCGGACTGACCAGCCACTTGATGAAGGCCCATGCGGCCTCCTTCTGCGTGTCCTTGATGCCGGCGTTGATCGCCATGCCCCAGCCGCCAATTCCGTAGAGCTTCGGCAGGCCGGTGCCGCGCGGCGCCGTTGTGATCGCCACCTTGTCGACGATCTTGGAAATCGCAGGATCATAGTAGCCGGGCGCGCCGACCGACCATGTCTGCATGCTCGCGGCAATGCCCTGGCGGAAGCTTTCCTCGCGTCCACCCCAGTCATAATTAACGGCGCCCGGAGGTGCCGCTTTCATGAACAGATCCTTGTAGACGGTCAGGCTTTTGATATTGGCTTCCGAATTCAGTGCCGGCTTGCCGTCGGAGCCGAGGATCGAACCGCCCATCTCGGTATTGTACTGCATCCAGTCCTGTGCGACCGCCGGGCCTTTCTGGCCGTTGGCGACGAAGCCGTAGATATTCTTACTGGGGTCGGTCAGCTTGTAGGCGGCCTCCACCATTTCCTCCATCGTCGTCGGCGCCTTCAGGCCGGCGGCGTCGAAGAGATCCTTGCGATAGGCGAGCACGTTGGCATAGCCGGCAAAGGGAAAGGCGACCTGCTTGTCGCCCCAATGGCCAAGCGCGTTGAGAAGCGTCGGATAGATGTCGTCGAGCTTCAGTTCGGCGGCGTCGCGTTTCATCCAGTTGGTGAGGTTGACGGTGTATTTGTTTTCGGCATATTGGCCCGCCCAGACGATATCCATCGTCACGAGATCGTAGCCGCCGGTGCCGCCGACGAAATCCGTCGTAGTCTTGGTCAGCAACGAGCCGTAGTCGAGAATATCGACCTTGACGGTGGCGCCTGTCTCCTCGGTGAATTTGGGGGCGATGGCAGCCAGAACCGCGGCGAACTGGTCGTTCTGGGAGGCAAGCGTGAGCGTGATGCCTTCGTATTTCTTGTCAGCACCGATGGCGGAGCCCACAAATGCGACCGAGACGAGGCCCGCGATCGCCAATTTTCGTGTGAGACTGCTGAGCGATTTCATGTTTGCTCCCCTTTTTTGATTGGCTTCGGGGCACTATACATCAAACAAAATCGCACTCAAGCGCACTTGACAAAAAATCGTAAACATTAAAAATGACAAATTAGAACATATTCGCGCATAAGTGTCCATATTTTGTGCGCGTTGCTTAAAAAATGGCGGGGAGCTGATCAATCCCTGCGCGTCTATACTGTCCTGTCCAACGCGCGCGAGCTGCATATTCATGAAGACAACGCCGGACGAGCGCCTGAAAGAGCTGGAACGTCGCGCCCATGATGAGATGGCGCGCACAGAAGCGCTCTGCGCCGACTGGCCGAAGCTGGACGATGAAGACCGCGACGGCTTCCATTCCATTGTTATCTGCGGCGCCGGTCTCTCCGGTCTCTCGATCGCCTTTGCCCTGAAGCGGCGCGGCATCAGGTCCGTTCATGTGATCGATCAGAGCGAGGAAGGCCGCGAAGGTCCCTGGATCACCTGCGCCCGCATGCAGACCCTGCGTTCACCGAAATATCTCTCAGGTCCGGACCTCGGCATCCCGAGCCTGACGCTGCGCTCCTGGTACGAAGCGTTGAATGGCGTCGACGCCTGGGAGGCGCTGGACAAGATCAGCCGCCAGGATTGGATGGCCTATCTTGTCTGGTTTCGAAAGACGGTCGGCATCGACGTCGAAAACAGCACGAGGCTTTCCTCCATAAGTCCGGCAGAGGGCGGCCTTGCGCTCACGCTGACAAAGCGTGACGGCACCAGGCGTACGATCGCCTGCCGCCAGCTGGTGATGGCGACCGGCATCGACGGCTGTGGCGGTCCACGCATACCCGCAATGGTCAAGGCGCTTCCGAAATCCGCCTGGACGCATAGCAATGAGCCGATCCCGATCGATTTTCTCAAGGGCAGGGATGTCGCGATCCTTGGCGGCGGCACGTCGAGCTTCGACTGGGCGGTGGCCGCCCTGGAGACCGGAGCCCGAAAGGTGACCATGTTTGCGCGGAGCGTCGATTTACCGCGTACGGAGGTTCTCGCCTGGACCAATTTTTCCGGCTTCCTCGGCCATCTCGCCGATTTGCCGGATCTGGAACGCTGGCGCTTCGCCAATCTCTACTTCAATTTCAAGGTGCCGCCGACGCAGGAGCAATATGACCGGGCCCGCAGCCACCCTGGTTTCACCATGCAACTCGGCTGCAGCGTCCGCGAACTCTCGATGGACGGGGACAAGATCAGCCTGCTGACCGCAAAGGGCCCCTATCATGCCGATCACCTTCTGCTCGGCACCGGCTACGAGATTAATTTCGCGCTCAGGCCCGAGCTTGTCGGCCTAGCCGGGGCCGCAGCGCTTTGGAAGGACCGTTTCCAGCCGCCGCAGGGAGAAGAGAATGCTATGCTTGCCGGCCATCCCTATCTCGGCCCTGGTTTCGAACTCACGCCTAGATATGCCGAAGCCCGCTGGGTCTCGCGCATCCATATGTTCAATGCCGGCGCGCTGGCGAGCCTCGGCCCGATCAGCAATGGTGTCACCGGCCTGAAATATGGCGTGCCGCGCATCGTCGGCGCCCTGGTGAAAGCGCTGTTCATCGAGGATTCCAACCGGTATCTTGAAGCATTGGCCGCCTATGACGAACCGCATTTCGATCCCGGCATAGACGAGGACGCCACGACACCAAGGGAGGTTTTGGCATGAGACAGGCTGCCGCTGTTGAACTTTCGGGATTGGAGACGGTCCTTTCGCGGGCACGCGAGGATAGTGTCGAATTTCCCTATCTCCTCGCCAACCACGTTCCGATGGTGCTGATCGCGCTCGATCGCCTCGGCGCCTCCGCGGAACGCTTGGAACAATGGTACGAATTTTATCGCGAGAGTCACGCGCTTGCGCCCGTACCGCCGCCGGTCGCCCCAATTACCCGGGCAGCTTGGGCCGAGGCGCTCGGCGATCGCACGCGCGAGGCGGATTACCGTGCCTTCTTGATCGGCGAAACCCGCCGGCTCGGTATCGACGCCGTTATCCGCACCTATCTGCCCGCCATGGTGAACGGCCTTGCCGGCAGCGCCATGCATCCGTTGATGCGCCTTGCTTATGGTGTCCTCAAGAAGGACGACCGGGAGGTCGGCACCGCGCTCGGCTATTGGGCGGCCTGTTACCTGCCGCTCCCACCCGCGACTGGCGCCGCTCCCGATACGGACGATCCGGGAAGGGTGCTTGCCGATGTTGGCAGTATCGAAGGCATCCGCGATTATGAGCCGGAAACCGATCTCCTCTGGCATAATATCCGCGCCGTCGCAGCCCTTCCGGGCTTCCGTCCTGTCATCGACCGCCTGGCTTTCAGCGCCGATACGCCGCGTCGCATGGCCGCGACCTCGCTTGCCCTCTTCGCCGGAACCATGGATTTCTCCGCACTTCATTCCGTCACCGGCATGCATTGGCTGCGCCTCGTTTCTCCGCACCTGAAAAATGCCGAGCCCTTTTATCGCGCCTTCTGGCAGGTGATTGCCTCGCTGGTGCCAAAGATCGGTTTTCCAGCACTCCCGACCGCCGAGGCGCTTGAAGAAATGCGCAGATCACAAGCGCCCGCCTGGGCGGAGATCAAACGCGCGGCGATCGCTTCGGACGACGAACACGATGTCAGCCTGGTCTTTTCCGCCCTGCAGGAGGAAGAGGTGTGGGGGGATCCACTCTATCGCGTCGTCGCGGCGCGCAGGGTCGGGCTGATTGCATAGCGGATGTTGGAAGAACTAATGACGCCGAGCCTCGTAATTGAAAACGCCAGGACCGAAGCCGGCGAGATCGTCTCGCTTATTCTCGCCAATGACCGGATCGCTGCGATCGGCCCGAATGCGGCGGCCGGCATCGGCCTTGCAGTGCCGCGTTTCGATGCTGCCGGCGGCCTGCTCAGCCTTCCCTTCGTTGACGGTCATATTCATCTCGACAAGACGCTGATCGGTTTGCCTTTCATCCCGCATATCCCGGGCGATACGGTCGCCAAGCGCATCGAGGCGGAGAAATCCCTGCGGCGCACGGTGGCTCTGCCGATCGAAGCCCGCGGTAGTGCCCTTTTGGAAAGGCTCGCCGCCTACGGCACGCTCTCCGTGCGCAGCCATGTCGACATCGATACCGAAGTTGGCCTGAAAGGGCTCGAGGCGGTGCTTTCATTGAAGCAGAGCCATGGTCATCTCGTCGATATCCAGACCGTTGCCTTCCCGCAATCCGGCGTGTTGCGCGATCCCGGCACTGCGGAGCTGCTCGATGCGGCGATTGCCGCCGGTGCCGATCTCGTCGGTGGCCTCGATCCCGCCGGCATCGATAACGACGTGACCGGCCATCTTGATGCGATCTTCGCCGTCGCCGGCAAATACGGCGTTGGGCTCGATATTCATCTGCATGACGGCGGCGCACTCGGCGCCTTCGAGCTTCGCCAGATCGCCGACCGCACGGTCGCACTCGGGCTCGAAGGCAAGGTAGTCGTCAGCCACGCCTTCTGCCTCGGCGAGTTGGAAGATGCCGATTTCGGCAGCACTGCCTCAGCACTCGCCAGGTCGGGCGTGGCGATCATGACCAGTGCCCCGGGTCCGGTGCCCATGCCGCCGGTCAAGCGGCTCGCTGCTGCCGGCGTCCGGCTCTTCTGCGCCAACGACAATATCCGCGACGCATGGTCGCCTTTCGGCAATGGCGACATGCTTGAGCGCGTCGGCATTCTCTGCGATCGCCAGGATTTCCGTTCGGATGAGGATCTGGCAGCGGCCTTCCGCCTGGCGACGCAGGCGCCGGCCGAAATCCTCGGCCGCTCCGTTGGGCCGCTACAAGCTGGCTCGTCTGCTGATTTTATCATCCTGCCTGCTGCGTCGCAGGCAGAAGCCGTCGCTGCCCGTCCTCTCGATCGCACCGTCTTCCGCCGCGGCGCCATCATCGCCCGCGGTGGCCGGCTCGTCGTCTGATTTTTCCGTTACTGCATGGCGCATGGGAGCATCGCTGAATGAAGGGCCGTCTCTGGATTCAATCGCCGCTCGCCATCATGGCTGAGGGTGCTGAGGGCGGCGTCGTCATCGAGAATGGCCGCATCGTCGAGTTGGTCTCGGCCGGAAGGAAACCGACGGCTCCCGTCGATGCGTGCTTCGATGCCAGCCGGCACGTCGTCATTCCCGGTCTTGTCAACACCCATCACCATATGTTCCAGACGCTGACGCGCGCCCATCCGGCCGCGATCAACAAGTCGCTCTGGCCATGGATTCGCGCACTCTACCCCATCTGGGCGAAGCACATGACCCCCGAAGCCTTTCGCCTTGCTGTCCGTCTCGCGTTGACGGAACTCCTCCTCTCCGGCTGTACAACGACCTCCGACCACCACTATCTCTATGCCGCGGGTCTCGAAGACGCGATGGATGTCGAGGCCGAGGAGGCGGCCCGTCTCGGCATGCGCATCACGCTGACGAGAGGCAGTCTCAACATCAGGGACCAGCAAGGCGTCGTTTCGCCCGCCGATGTTGTGCAGGACGACGACGTGATCCTCGCCGACAGCGAACGTGTGCTTCGGCGCTATCACGACCGCTCCGAAGGGGCGATGACGCAGGTAGCGCTCGCGCCTTGTGCGCCATTCGACGTCACGCTGGGGTTGATGCGCCAAACGGCGGCGCTGGCGGAACGCTACGACTGCCGGCTCCACACCCATCTGGTCGAGACCAGGGCGGAAGCCGAATTCTGCCGCAGCAAATTCGCCTGTACCCCGGTGGAATATCTCGACCGCTGCGGCTGGCTGAATTCCCGCACCTGGCTCGCTCACGGCATCCATTTCGACGATGCCGAGATCACCGAGCTCGGCCGGCACGGCGTCGGCATCTGCCACTGCCCGACCTCCAACATGGTGCTTGCATCGGGCATGTGCCGCACCTGCGAGCTGGAAGCCGCCGGCGTGCCGATCGGTCTCGGCGTTGACGGTTCGGCCTCCAACGACAATTCCAACTTGATGGAAAGCATGCGCCATGCGCTGATGCTGAACCGCCTGACCTACGGCGCTGAAGCCGTCACCCATTTCGACGTGCTGCGCTGGGGAACCGCCGGCTCGGCAAAACTCCTCGGCCGCGACGACATCGGCACCATTGCGCCTGGCCGCCAGGCGGACTTGGCCTTCTACAGGCTCGACGAACCGCGTTTCTCCGGCGCTGGCGATCCGCTGGCCGCCTTGGTGCTCTGCGGCGCCACTACGGCCGATCGCGTCATGACCGCAGGCGAATGGCGCGTCACCGACAGCATGCCGGCGGGTGTCGACATCGAGGCGCTGATTGCCGATCACGATCGCGCCGCCCGCAATTTCCTTCTGTCGGTCTGAGCAAAACGAAGCTAAAGCCAATCATCGAGCCGCTCGATCCCTCAAAACATGATCGGGCGGCTTTTTCGGGCGGCATCGAGCAGGTCGATAACTTCTTTCAGAAGACCGCAAACAAGCTTCAGAAGAGCGACAATCTTCGCGTTTTCGTGATGACGAAAAACGGAGGCCCGGTGATAGGCTTCTACGCCATCAACAGTCACGCCATTGATTATACGGAGCTTCCGAAAAAATTCGCCCACGACCGCCTGGACATGGGTCAATTCCCGCGGCCTACATCTCAATGATCGGTCGCGACTCGAAATTCGCTGGCGGCGGATAGGGCGGCGACCTGCCGATCGACTGCTTGACGCGAATAGCACGTATCTCGGATGACATAGAACATAGCTCGCGTCGAAGAGCTGGTTTCTCAATACTTTGACAAAACGAGATGTGGGTTTTTGGTTCATATCCTTTCAAGAGTAACGGTTCGCAGATGTCCATACCGAAGAGATAGGCAACAGAACCTATCTGATGCCTTATAGACCTATGGCATCTGCGATTAGTGGCCATAGACCTGCCGCGACTCATGCGGATGTTCGACTGGAGCATTTCCGCTTTTCTTCGAACCGCGAAAACGCCCTATCTTATTGTTTCGCTACGCATTCCGGACGGAAAACCGCTGCGCACTTTTCCTGGAATTGCCGCGAGCGAGCTCGTGACGATGATGCTGCCTCCATCGCGGATCAGCGGTGCGATCGTCTGCACGCCGAAGAACACGCCGCGCTTTAGACTGTTTGAGCATCGATCACGAGTTCTGCGCGCCATGCCATTCCATCTTGTCGCCTGAAGAAATTCCGTTCATGGGGGACAGAAGCCCTCAAATTCCGAGGGCTACACCGTCCTTTCTGGATTCCGATGCTCCGGTCAGCGTCCCGTTGTCCCAATCGATGCGGATCGCTTGCGCTCCGCCAATCGGATCCTCCGCAGGCGAAAAGGTAAAACCACGTCGTTCGAGTTCGGCCTTGATCGCGCCGTCAATCGTATGCTCGGCCTCCACTCTTGTTCCATCGGCAGTCGGCATCACCCGGGGCAGATCGATCGCCTCCTGTAGGTCCATGCCGTAATCGAGGACCTTGGAGATAAGATGGGCATGGCCAAGGGCCTGGTAGTAGCCGCCCATCACCCCGAACGACATCTCCACTCGGCCGTTGCGCGTGACCATACCTGGAATGATCGTGTGAAGTGGCCGCTTCGATGGTGCGATTCGGTTCGGATGACCCGGCGTGAGCGAGAAGCTTTGGCCCCGATTGTGCAGTATGACGCCGGAGCGCGGCGCGACCAACCCGGTCCCGAAACTGTCGAAGATCGAGTTGATGAAGCTCACGGCGTTGCGGTCGCGATCGATGACCGAGATATAGACGGTGTCGCGATGAAGCGGCATTTCGAACGGCGGCAGGTCGGTCAGTGCCTTTTCCAGCTTGATCGTTGCCGCAAGCCGGTCGGCCAGCGAATCCGACAGCAACTCATCCACCGGGACATCTGCCTTGTCGGGATCGGCGATCCAGGCGTCACGGGCGGCATAGGCAAGGCGCGTCGCCTCGATCTCGACATGCAGTCGGTCCGGCGATAGTGGATCGCCCTTGGCCTCGAAGCGGCTCAGGATGTTGAGGATCAAGAGCGCGATGATGCCCTGGCCGTTCGGCGGGCATTCGTGAATCGTATAGCCGCGAAAATCGGTGGTAACCGGAATAACATATTCACCGCGCGCGCTGGCAAAGTCTTCCTTCGTGTGAAGTCCGCCAAGAGAGCGTAAATAGGCGACGATGTCTTCGGCGACGGGACCGCGATAGAAGCCGTCACGGCCTTCGGCGGCAAGACGTTTGAAGGTTTCTGCCAGCTCCGGCTGCCGATGCACCTCGCCGATCTTTGGCGCCCGCCCGCCCGGAAGGAAGATCCTCGCTGCCGTCGCATCGGCGGCGAGCAGTTCCTCCTCCAAGGACCAATCGCGATGCACGCGCGGCGTGATCGCGTAACCTTCTTCGGCAAAGCGGATTGCCGGCGCAAGCACGTCAGCAAAAGGGAGCTGGCCGTGATCGGCGTGCAGGCGTGTCCATGCATCGATCGCGCCCGGAACCGTTACTGCGGCCGGCGACTGACGTGGGACCTCTGTCAGGCCGCGCTCCTCGAACCAGTCGGCAGTCAAAGCGGCCGGCGTGCGGCCAGAGCCGTTGTAGGCGACGACCTTGTCCGATCCGCCCGGCGCATAGAGCGCGAAACAGTCGCCACCGATGCCTGTCGAACCCGGCTCGACGACGCATTGCACGGCGCAGGCGGCAATGGCGGCGTCCATGGCATTGCCGCCGGCCTCCATGATCTGCAGCGCGGTGAGCGTTGCGGAAGGGTGCGAGGTCGCCGCCATCGCATGGCGCGATACCGCGACGGATCGCGTCGGCTTCTCGAAATTGCGCATTGTGTTCATTCTCCTCGTTAATTCCGCAAGGCCTGCTTCAGGCACGCGGCCGGTAGGGCGTAAGCCAGGTTTCAAGCGCATTCAGCGCCGAGATGATGGTGAAGTTGAGCGTCAGATAGATAGCGCCGGCCGCTATGAAGACCTCGACGGCACGATAGGTCTGCGAAATCAGTCCCTGTGCGATACCGGTGACCTCAATCAGGGTGATGATCGATGCAAGGGACGTGCCCTTGACCATCAGGATGATCTCGTTGTTGTAACTCGGAATCGCCTGACGTAATGCGAGGGGCAGGACAACGAGGCGCAGCGTGAGCAAGCGTGGGAGGCCCAACGCCGAGGCCGCCTCGACCAGGCCGCGCGGCACGCCCAGCATCGCTCCGCGCAGGATCTCGCTTCCATAGGCCGCAGTATTGAGGCTGAGTGCGATGATGGCGCACCAATAGGGCTCACGGAACAGCCACCAGAGCCCGATCGCCTGGAGCGTTGGCCGGAACTGGCCGAGGCCATAATAGATGAGGAAGATCTGCACGAGCAGTGGAGTGCCGCGGAAGACCGCGACGAAGGCCCGGATGGGCCAAACCAGGAGCCGATAATTTCCCTGCTGGGCAAGTGCCAGCAGCAGCGCCATGATGAATCCGATGCTGATCGAGAAGGCAGCAAGCTGCAGAGTCATCGGCAGGCCGGCGAGCAATGCGGGGATGATCTCGAGAAAGAAGGTGAGGTCGATCATGCGTGGACCATGCCTCGCCAGGCACGGGCCTCGCCGTAGCGGAAAACCGAACCCGTCACGGCGGCGATGATGAAGTAGAGCACGGCGGCTGCAATATAGAAGATGAAGGGCTCCCGAGTGGAGCCGGCGCCGATCTGCGCCTGGCGCATCAGTTCGACGAGGCCGATCACGGAGATCAGTGCCGAGTCCTTGAGCACCAGCTGCCAGACGTTGCCGAGCCCCGGCAGCGCGTGACGCATGAGTTGTGGCACGATGACGAGACGCAAGGATTGGTATCGGGACAGGCCGAGCGCCTTGCAGGCGTCGAACTGGCCGCAATCCACCGCCTGGTAGGCGCCCCGATAAACCTCTCCCTGATAGGCGCCGGAAATGATGCCGATCGCGAGCACGCCGGTCGCAAATGTCGGCAATCCGATGAAGCCCGCGTTGCCCGCGAGCTTCCCGATCTGCGTCAGGGCGATGCTGCCGCCATAATAAAGCAGGTAGATCGTCAGCAGATCGGGAATACCGCGAAACACCGTGCCATAGGCCTTGGCGAGCCCGGCAGGAACAAGACGCGAGGATAGCCTGCCGCCTGCGGCGAGTGCGCCGAAGACGGCGCCGAGAAGGAAGCCGAGGACTGACAGAGATAGCGTAACACCGGATGCCACGAGCAGGGCGACGTCCCAGCTGCCCTGCCCGAAGCCAAAATTGCGAAAGATATCGGTCATGTGATTTTAGAGCCTTTCAGCGCGCTGCCCGACCGCACGGCCGAAGCCAGTCCGATCGGGCAGGTCCGCTCGTACCTACTTGACCGGCGTCACATCTGTCTTCACCCACTTCTCGGAGAGGCGCTTGATCGTGCCATCTGCGATCGCCCCGTCTATCGCTGCGTTCAGCATCTCCTTGAGCTTGGTGTCTTCTTTGCGCAGGCCCGCGCCGGTTCCGAGACCGAAGAGGCCGCCCACAAAGCTCGGCCCCGCGAGCGTGTAATTGGCAAATTCAGGTTTCGCGAGCGTTGTGGCGAGGGCTGTCTGTTGCGCGAACAACGCATCGATGCGGCCCGCCGCGAGATCGAGGTCATGCTGCTCGGTTGTTTTGTATTCACGGATTTCCACCGTGTCTCCGAAGTATTTCTTGACGAACTCAAGCATTGTCGTTGCTGCCTGGACACCGACCACCTTGCCCTTCAGCATGGGCTTCAGCTTTTCGATCGCGGCCATGGAGGCAGCTTTGTCGTCCATGTTGAACTTTTCGCCGGAAAGACCGAGCTTACCAAGCTCACTATCCTTGGCGACGGCGAAACTGCCCGGATCGACCGCATAGGGCTGCGTGAAGTCGATCGTCTCGAGGCGTTTCGGCGTTATGAACATGCCGGCCATGATCACATCGAACTTCCCGACTTTCAGTGACGGGATAAGGCCTTCCCAATCCTGTGCGATGATCGTGCATTTGATCTTCATCCGGGCGCAAAGATCGTTAGCGAGGTCGATCTCCAGGCCGTCGAGCTTGCCGTCGGCATTGGTGAAATTCCAAGGCGCATAAGCGCCTTCGGTGGCGATGGTTATCGCCTTTGGAGCATCCTGGGCGAGGGTGGTGTGGCCGAAGCCGAGCATTCCGAATAGGGCCGCGACGGCGGCCAGGCGATGAATTTTCATGTGAGTTCCCCTTTCGTTGGCTGATCTAGCTGTTCCCGTCGCCCGTTTCCGGTCTGTTGCCGGTTTGGGGCATTTCTCTCCGGCCGGCGCTGATCACCGGCTCGGTGTCACGAACTCGGCGAGCAACGGTGCTGTGCCGAGAATATGATCCTGCATTACCTGCTCCGCTTGGCGCGCATCGCCGGAACGCAGCGCCGCGATCACCGCAGCATGCTCTTCACGGGCGGAGAGCGGCTTTTCGACATAGTCGAACCAGATGCGCATGTAGGGTTCGATCACCGCGTGCAGCGTCGCGATCTGGTGAATGAGCTTGGGCCTTTGGCTCAGCGCGCAAATGCGGCCGTGAAATTCCTGGTGCCGGACCACCCAGTCACTGCTGCCACTCTTGCCGGCGCGCTCCATGCGCTCGAGCAGGCGATCGAGTTCTTCGAGTTCGTCTTCGTCGATGCGCGGCATTGCCAGTCTGACCGCGAGGCCCTCCAGCACGGACCGCATTTCAAAAATCTCGTAGAGTTCATCAACTGTAAGACCGGCGACGATGCAGCCGCGATTGGGCCGCAGAACCACCAACCCTTCGGAAGCAAGGCGCCGGAACGCCTCCCGCACCGGCATGCGGCTCATGCCGATCTCACCTGCGATGTCCTCAGGAATCAATCGTTCGCCTGGCTTGTAGCGGCCAAGCCGAAGCGCTCGCCGGATGTGCAGATAAGCCTCTTCCTCGGCCGTGGAGGCATGCTTTCCAAATGAGGCAATGGATGAGGACATCAAACCTCCATTCTGGCTTTTTGTATCCACTGATCCAATCATAAGTCATTCCTGTTGGTCAAGCTCGCCAAACCCGGTTGAGGATTAGGGCTTGTTCTCTGCTGCTCACGCTGCGTAGGTGATTTGTCCTCCGCAGATGGTGTAGCGCGGCGCGACATTGACCATCTCGTCGGGCTCGATGGCCTGAAGATCGTGGTCCCAGACGACGAGATCGGCGGCAAAGCCGGCTTTCAGCTGGCCTTTCCAGCTGTCGGCGAATTCGGCATATGCGCCTCGGACCGTATAGGCGTCCAGCGCCTCCATGAGCGTCTGCCGGTTGTCTGGCTGGTCGTCGGTCCAAGGCTTACGGGTCATAGCGGAATGCATCGAGAGTATCGGTGACACGGGAGAAACCGGCCAATCGCTCGAGAAGATCAAGTCGATGCCGGCATCGCGAATGGCGCGCCATGCGTAGGAGCGAGCCCAGTTCTCGCGGCCAATGCGCGACAGCGTCGGTTCAAGGGGCAGGCCCATCTGGCCGGGCGGGACGGTAGGCTGCATGGACGCGATAATCTTCATCTGCGCCATCCGGGTCAGATCGCCAGCCCGCACCACTTCGATGTGCTCGACCCGGTGGCGGCTGTCGCGTTTGCCATTGCTGGCCTCCACGGCCGCATATCCATCGATGACGTTGGCGACGGCGCCGTCACCGATGGCATGGACGGCGATCTGCAGGCCGCGCTTGTCCGCCTCGATACAAACACGATCAAAAGTCGCCTGGTCGAAACGCGGCTCGCCCTTCCAACCCGGCCGGTCGGCATAATCGTCGTACATGACGGCCGTATGGGAATCGAGAACGCCGTCCATGAACATCTTGACGGTGCCGGAATTCAGCCATTCGCCATTGAAGTCGGCCCGCATTTGAGCTGCCTTGTCCATCTGGGTGACGATGTCGCCGCCGGTATAATGGAAAGGGATCCTCCCTCGGCAGATCAGCCCGCCCTCCGCCTGGATCTCCGAGAGCAGTTCAAGCTGATAGCGATTGCCATCCATGTTCTGAAAGCTCGTAATGCCGTGGGCTGCAAGGTGCTGAAGTCCGCGTTTCAGAAGAGCCCGGTCATAGGCACGCTCGGCGGCGCTCGGTTCCGGATCGGGTTCACCGCCGGTGCTGAGGCCCAGCAGGTCGCGGCCGCCATTGGCGCCGAGGGCGATGACGTCGTCGAAGGCATAGTGTTCGCGCAGTTCGCCGGTCGCCAGGCCGTCCTCGCCCATTACGATTTCATTGCCCGGCGGAAGAGCGCGGCCCTCCAGAATGCCTGCCTTTGTCAGCGCGATCGTGTTCGCCCAGATAGTGTGATGGTCCGGCGACATGACGGCAAGTGGCCTATCCGGCAAGATTGAGTCCAGGACTTGGCGATCCACGCCACGGTCAGCGCCCAAAATGGTATAGTCGCACCCGTTGGCCAGCAGAAGGGGATCGGTCGGTCTCGATGCCGCATAAGCCAGCACCGCAGCCTTCATTGCGTCATATCCCTTGACGTTGAACAGCGAGAGCTGATCGAGTTCACTCGATCCGCCGAAGAGGTGGATATGGCTTTCGTTTATGCCGGGGGTGACAGTTGCTCCGCTCGCATCGATTATATGGGTTGCGGAGTTGCGATAGGCTGCAATCTCGTTTCGGCTGCCCACGGCCAGAATACGCCCGCCGGCGATCGCAATCGCTTCGGCCTCGGGTTGGTCCGGGTTCATAGAAAGAACGCGGCCATTGGTGATAATCAAGTCTGCTGAAGCAGTCATGCAATTACCTTTCAAGGGTATCGAGTGTTCGACATCGGGCTGGTCCCGCGAGCCGCTCAGACCGCGCTCGTAACGTGTTTGACGCCACGATAGGCCGCGAGCCCCCAAGGGCCTAGTTCACGGCCGATGCCGCTCGCCTTGAAGCCACCCCAAGCGGTGTTGGGGAAGATCATCTGAGGCGTGTTCACCCAGATATGACCGGCGTCGAGGCGGCGTGCCACTGCAGCCGCGGCGTCGCCGTCCGTTCCGACCACGGTGGCGGCCAGTCCGAAATCGGTGTCGTTGGCCAGTGCGACGGCCTCGTCGACACCAGTGAAACTGCGCATCGCCAAAACCGGCCCGAAGATCTCCTCCCGCCACATCGCATGATCAGTCGGCACGTTTCGGTAGATGGACGGCTCGACGAAGAAACCCCGCCGGCCATGGACGGGGTTGCCGCCGGCAATGCAGTCCAACCCGGCGGCGCGTGCCTTCTCCAGAACAGCCTTCACCTTGGCAAACTGCTCGGTGGTCGTCAGCGGGCCCATCTGCGCATCTGGTTCGTCATGCCCGGCGACCAGAAGCTGGTTGGCCTTGGCAACGAGCGCTGCGGTGACGTCCTCGGCGATCCTCTCAGCCACCAGTAGCCTTGAGGTTGCCGAGCACATTTGCCCGCAATTGAAGAAGATGCCGGCCGCCGCGACCTCCACCGCCTGGGCAATGTCGGCATCTTCGAGAATGATGATCGGGGACTTTCCGCCAAGCTCCAAAGACACCGGAACGACGCGGCTGGCTGCCGCGGCCATGACCCGGCTGCCGGTCGCATTCGACCCAGTGAAGGAAATCTTGCGGATGCGCCGGTCGGAACAAAGCGCCGCGCCGACCTCGCCACCCCCGGGAACGATATTCAGTACGCCGGCGGGAAGGCCGATCTGCGTGGCGAGATCACCATAGACCAGTTCGGCGAGCGTCGTGAATTCGGAAGGCTTGAGCACGGCGGTGCAGCCTGCCGCCAGTGCCGGTGCGAGCTTCCAGGCGGTCGTGACCATCGGGAAGTTCCAAGCCACGATCAGGCCGACCGGGCCGAGCGGCTCGAAATAGGTGGCGCCGGTCAGTGACTCGTCGCCAAGCAAGACGGGCCGGCCCTGCTGGTCGTCAAGCTCCGCAGCGAGGCTGGCATAATAGTCGAAGGTCGCAGCGGCATCGTCCACATCGATTTCGGCCTCGTATCGCGGCTTTCCGTTGTTCAGGATCTGCAGGGCGACGAGATCAGGTTTCCGGTCTCTCAGTCCCGCCGCGATGGCGCGCAGGAAGTCGGCCCGCTCGCCGCCGCTCGTGCGTCTCCAGTCCATGAACACCCTTTCTGCCGCTTGCGTTGCCTCCGCCACCTGCTCGGCAGAGGCCGGCAGGATTCTTGCGAAGGCTTCTCCCGTGGACGGGTCGATAGCGAGGATCGCCGCTGCACCGCGCCCGGTCTGCCAGCGGCCGCCGACAAACACAGCCTCGGGCCGCTCCAGGAGATCAGCAGGCACGTTCAGATGCTGTGGGCGGGAAAATGTCATGGTCACAGCTGCAGTCTCCATTTCGATGCGTTTCATGTGTTGCCGCCGGGCGGTGTGTCCCGGAGGGTCTGCCGTCACCTGCGGTAGGCGCCCAGCAACTTGGGGAGGTCTCCGAAACGGGCGACCAGCGAGAAGATGACGACCGTCAGGATGACGAAGAAGATCGAGGCCGATGCCATGACCGGCGTGTACCCGTAGCGAAGTGAGTTGAAGATCCGCATCGGCAGCGTCTCCAGAACGGCACCGACCGTCATGTAGGCGATCAGATATTCGTTCAGGGAGACGACAAAGGCGAAAGCGAAGCCTGAGATCAGGTAGGGTCGGACCAAAGGGAAGACGATGGTGCGCAGAATTACGCGGTTGTCCGCACCCATGGTCGCGGCTGCTTCCGGCAGGCTGGCGTCCAGCGTGCTGAAACCGAGTGTCAGGGAGACGAGCGGCAGAGACACCAGAAAGATGCCGTGACTGACAATGACGGTAAAATACTGCCCATAGAAGCCGGTTTGCGTCCAGAAGGACAGGAAGCCAAGCGCCGTGATCACCGGCGGCAGGAGAAACGGGGCCAGGCCGATCGTGATGACGACCTTGACCCAGCCCAGCCGGTAGCGCCAGTTGAACCAGGCGATCGGAAAGGCGATCGCGACCGCGAAGGCGGCGGAGAACAGCGCGATGATCGCGCTGTTGAGTACGGCTCCCGACCAGTCGGCCGACCGGAAGAGATCTCCATACCAGCCCAGATTGAAGCCCTGCGGCGGAAAGGTCAGCGACTTCTTCTCGTTGACGGAGACGCCGAACACGACGACCAGCGGCGCTGCCATGATGATGCCGAGTAGGCTGAAGGACAAGCGACGGAGAAAGACTTGTCCCATCATGCGCGCTCCTTGCGGCCGAATTGCACGACGGTGATCACGATCAGAAACGTCACGATCACCAGGAACACCGCAAGCGCTGCGGCGAAGGGGATATTCGACTGCACAAGCGCCTGGTCGCTGATGGCGACCGACAAGGTCCAGTGCTGGGGACGGCCCAGGATCTGGGGCATCAAATAGGTGCCGAGCGTAAAGACGAGCAGCATGAGAAAGGTCGTGACGATTGTGTTGCGCTGCATGGGCAGCACGACGCCGAAGAAGGTCCGGAGCGGCGACATGTCGAGCGTTCTTGCGGCTTCCTCGATATGCGGATCGACCCGCGACAGGATGGGGTAGAGCACGAGAACGGCATAGGGGAAAGCGGTATAGACGACACCTGCCACGAGGGCTGCGAGGCCCGGCGTATAGGAGGCCGGCTTGTCGATGAGCCCGATGAAAACGAGGAAATTGCTGATCCCGGCCGTGCGCGACAGAAGTGTCGACCAGGCAAAGCCGATGATCGATTCCGACAGCGAGAGGATGGAGAGCAGGAAGATCAGCCAGCACACCTGCGTCGACCGCGGCGCATGGACCAGCAGGTAGGAGAAGGGAAAGGCGATCACGATCGCGATGGCAGCGACACCGAAGGCCAGACCGAAGGTCGCGACCAGCAACCCAACGAAAAAGGGGCTGAGCAGGCGCCGGTAGTTCGCAAGAGTGAACGTGGTTTCAGGCGACCCAAAACTTGAATTCTCATGGAACGAGGTCAGGACCATCGTGCCGAAAGGCACGACGAAGAGCACGATCAGAAGCGCTGCGGGAACGATGATCGGAAGATAGCCTGCAATGGTCCTTGGGCTTGAAGCGTTCATCGGATCACCTCAGGACGACGCAGGTCGCGCCATTGACGTGGATGTGGACGGGGCGGCCGACCGTCAGGCCGGTCTCGCGGCGAGAGGGAAGGGCAACGACCACGTCCTTCTCCATGCCCTCAACGGCAATGCTGACCTCAATGCTGGCCCCAAGATAGCGAGCGAAGGCGATGTGACCGAAGAGGCTGCTGTCGCTGGCCTCGTCGCGCAGTTCGAGGTCCTCGGGGCGTACGGAGAAAGTGAAGGTGCCCGAGGCCGGCGCATCCTTTAGGGTGACCATGCCGCTGGGAACGCTGACACGCCCCTGCGCGGTCACCTTGCCCTCGAAGAGGTTTGCCGCGCCGATGAAATCCGCGACGAAAGCGTTAGCGGGATTGCGATAGATCTCCAGCGGCGGGGCGACCTGCTGGATCACGCCGCCGGACATCAGTACCACCAGGTCGGCGGTCGTCATCGCCTCTTTCTGGTCATGCGTGACCAGAAAGGTCGTGATGCCGAGTTCCTGCTGCAGGCGCTTCAGTTCCACCTGCATCGCCTCGCGCAGCTTGGCGTCGAGCGCCGACATGGGCTCATCGAGAAGGAACAGCTTCGGCTTCAGCGCCAGAGCACGGGCGATCGCCACGCGCTGGCGCTGGCCGCCCGAAAGCTGCGTGATCGACCGGTCAGCGATGCCCGGCAGGTGCACGAGCGAGAGGAGCCTTTCCACCTCCGCTTTCTGCACCTCCTTCGACGCCCCGCGGATGCGCAAGGCGAAGGCTATGTTCTCGCCAACCGAGAGATGCGGGAAGAGCGCAAGCGACTGGAACACCATGCCGAAATTGCGCATATGGGCAGGCTCGTTGGTAATGTCGCGCCCGTCGAGAAGGATCCGCCCCCGCGACGCATCCTCAAGGCCGGCGATGATCCGCAGCAGCGTGGACTTTCCACAGCCGGATGGCCCCAGAAGGCACAGAAATTTGCCGTTTTCCACATTGAGCGAAATGTTGTTCAAGGCGGGCACGGGGCCGTAGGACTTGTTGATTTCGTAAATAGCCAGTCCGGACATGTGTTTCCTCCAGCGGGGTGCGCGGACGCGTCGCCTTTAAAGGTTGTATGCGGTCTATGGAGCGGGGCGATCAGCCCTGCTGCATCTCTGTCCAGACCTGATTGATGAATTCCGTCTTGAGCGCCTGCATCTCGTAATGCGGGGTGACCGGATCGATGTCGGAGGAGACGGAATCGAACTCCTCATCGGTCAAATCCATGCTGGAGCGCTCGACGATCGGTGCGCTGCCCAGCTTGCGGGCGAGCTTTGCCTGGGTCGAGGGCTGCGACATGTAGTCCATGTACACATGGGCGAGATCTAACGAGGAGGCCGCCGCCTTCGTCACAGCCCAGGTGCCATAGTCGTAGATGCCGCCTTCCTTCGGCATGGTGGAGCGGACGGGGAAGCCATCGCGCACCGCCAGTCGCGTCACGTCATGGAAATACTGACCCATGGGGATTTCGCCGGATTTCAGCGCCTGCTCGAACTGCGCCTCGTCGCGATACCAGAGGCGCACATTTGGCTTCAGCTCGCCGACCTTGGCTGCCGCCTCACGGATACCGTCGTCGGTGTCGAGATGCTTGATGCCGCCAAAGTAGACCTTGGCCGTGACTTCAAGGAGATACGAGTTGCCGACATTGGCGAGAAGGCCGAGGCTGTCCTTGTATTTTGGGTCCCAGATGTCCTTCCAGGACGTCGGGGCTTCGGGATAGACCTTGGTGTTGGAAACCAGCGTGACATACCAGCTTGTGGCGCCGATCGCGACGATCTCGCCCTGGCTATTCTGGCGGATCAGCGCCGGCTTGATGTATTTCATATTGGGGATTTTTTTCGGGTCGAGCGGCGCCCAGAGCCCGGAATTGGCGCCGCGGATCACGGGAACGCCCGCCATCATGGAGATGTCGACCGGCGACTTGCCGGCCTTGGCCGCCTGCTCCAGCTGGATTAGCCAGACCTCACCCGTCGGCTCGCCCACACTCTCGATCTTGATGCCCGTAGCGGCAGTGAAGTCCGGAAAAATTTCGGCGTCAAACGTGTCTTTGAAGTAGCCGCCGTACAGACCCACGCGCAGCTTTTTCTCCTGCGCCCGTGCGATATTCGGAAACCCGCTGACGATGGGTGCCAGACCGAGCCCGGACAACCCTTTGAGGATGCTGCGACGTCCCACGGATGTGTTTGAGATGCTTTCAATAGGCATGACGTTCCCCTGCATTTTTGGATTTATTAGCGGGAACTGTCACCGATCGCGTCGCGCAAATACATTACAATATCGGCGCCTTCACTTCGGGAAAATCCGAACTATTTCGAGGTGAAGGTCCACTAATATCGGTCATGTCACGGGGAGATTTTTTCAATGGTAGACAAGGCGCATCTCGACGCACTTCGAGCCAAATACGGCAACGCCTCTGGCGGCGATATTTTCGAACCGCACTTTCGGGAGGTGGCACAATCGCAATTCAAGGGCGGAGACAAGCGCAAGTGGCCGTTCGCCGGCATTCCGACACTTCTCGACGCGCCCGCTTTGCCGGAGGCTCAGGACGACGAGCACTTCGGGGGGCTGGATATCGCGCTGGTCGGCGTTCCCATGGATCTGGGAGTGACCAACCGCAATGGCAGTCGTTTCGGCCCGCGCGCCTTGCGCAACATCGAGCGCATCGGCCCTTACGACCATGTCCTGCGCACGTCGCCGATGAGCAAGGCCAAGATTGCCGATATCGGCGATGTCCCGATGCTCAGCCGCTTCGATCTTGCCCATTGCCACAGGGATATCGAAGCCTTCTACCGCAGGCTCGTCCGCGCAGGCGTGCGTCCGCTTAGCGTGGGCGGCGACCATTCCATAACCTCTTCTATTCTCAAGGCTGTCGGGGAGAGCAGGCCCGTCGGCCTTATCCACATCGACGCCCATTGCGATACGGCAGGCCCCTACGAGGGAACGAAGTTCCAGCACGGTGGGCCGTTCCGGCTGGCGGTGCTGGACGGAGTCCTCGACCCGCGGCGGACGATCCAGATCGGCATCCGCGGACCGGCGGAGTATCTCTGGGAATTTTCCTACGAGAGCGGGATGACGGTTGTGCATGCCGAGGAGGTGGGCCAGGCCAGTCTGCCTCGTCTGATCGAACGAGCGCGGGAGATCGTCGGCAACGGTCCAACATATGTTTCCTTCGACATCGACAGTGTGGACCCGGGCTTTGCGCCGGGCACGGGAACGCCGGAGGTGGGAGGACTTCTGCCGAGGGAAGTCCTGCAGATCCTGCGTGGGCTCAACGGGCTGAACATCATCGGCGGTGACGTTGTCGAAGTCGCGCCGCAATATGACGCTACCACCAACACCGCGCAGATCGCCGCGCAGGTGCTCCACACGATCCTTTGTTTGATGGTCAACAGCGGTCAGGTCGACGAGACTTAGCGGTGCCCTCTGGACCGCTTTTTGGGGGACACGCGCGTCAGGGCCGTCCGGGAGTTTGCGATCCCATGCGTTTGGTGCAATCTGGCGTCATGAAGATATCAGGTTCCGATCTCCACTTGTTTCGTGTGTTCGAAAGCGTCGTGCGTAATGGCGGCATCTCCGCGGCTCAGATGGAGCTCTCGCTCAGCCAACCGACGATCTCCAATCATTTAACGGCGCTCGAACAGCGTCTCGGAGTGAAGTTATGTGAGCGGGGACGCCGCGGGTTCTCCCTGACGGATGAGGGACGCCGGGTCTATGACATCAGTGTCGAAATGACTGGAATGTTGGACGCAAGTTCGGCGCGTCTGTCCTGCGTGCGAAGCGCTCTCGCAGGAAAGGTGAGTCTGGGAATTGTGGACTGCATCGCGACGGACCCGCGTCTGCAGATATCGGTTGCGATCGCCGAACTCTCCCGTGCCGCCCCCGAAATCGAGCTGAACCTCAGGATCATGCGGCCAAACGACATCACGATGGCGGTCGCCGCGCACGAGCTCGATGTCGGTATAGGCGGTTCCGACATCAAGGTGTCAGGCCTTTCTTACCGAACCCTCTACCGTGAAGAGCATGCGGTTTTCTGCGGTTTGGGCCATCCCCTGTTCGATGCCGCCGATGAAGCCGTCACAAGCGTTGACGGCGATGGATATCCTTGGGTCCATCGCGGCTACTGGAACGGCGTAAAGGGCCAGCGTTTCCACAATTCCATCCTGAACCGCGTGGCCTTCGACATCGAGGCGGAGATGTTGATGGTATTGTCGGGTGCCTATCTCGGAGTCCTTCCGGTCCACTATGCCAGCCTGTTCGAGCAGCAGGGGCGCCTGCGCCGGCTGCCCACATCAGATGAGGACTATTCCGCCGACATCGACCTCGCGACAAGGGCGGGCGAGCAGGCTGCCAATGTCACCTTTGTCGCCGAGGCAATCGTCAAGGCGCACGGGTTACATTTGTAAATGTCAATGTATCGGTTCATTGAACGTTATTTTTGGCGGCGCCCTCGCTGATTTAGTCTGGTGCCTGGGCGAATGGAGTTCTGGGCGAGACGCACTCTTCACGGATACTCTGCTCTGCTTTCCCGTGTGGCGCGACTGCCACGGCGAACGGCCGGCAGTCTCGGACCTGTTGGCGCACCGACGACGAGTGGAGACGGCAGATGCGAAAGTGCGAAGGTAATATCCGCAATCTGATTTCGGTCGATAATGCCGACATTCGTCTCATCCGGATCTTTATCCGGGTCGTGGAGGCCGGAGGCCTCTCGGCCGCGCAGGCCGATCTCAACCTCTCCCTCTCCACAATATCGGGAAAGATAACGGCGTTGGAGGAGAGGCTGGGCGTCACCCTCTGCAAGCGGGGGCGTGGCGGTTTTGAACTCACCGAAAGCGGCCGTACAATCTTCGACGAATGCCAGCGGCTCTTCGGTTCGCTCGACCAGTTCAGCCGCAGGGTGTCCGGCCTGCGCTCCAATCTCAGCGGTAATCTTGCCGTCGGCCTTGTCGACAACACGATCACCGATCCGATATCGCCTCTTGTGCGAACCATAGCAAAGCTCGCGGAAATCGCGCCTGCGCTTCACCTCTTAATCGAGACGAAGTCACCAGGCGAACTGTTGCGCGACGTCGTGTCGCGAAAGCTCGATCTCGTCGTCGGCAGTTTCCCGCGCATGGCGCTGGGCCTCGCCTACATCGATCTCTACGAGGAGACGCAGAATTTCTATTGCGGTTCGGGTCACCCGCTGTTTTCCGTGCCTGACGAGGATATTGGCATTGACGAGGCTCGGACACACCGCATCATCGGGCGGAATTACTGGGCGGCCCGCGACATCAAGATCTTCGCGATCAGCAGTCCGCACGCGACAGTATCCAGCATGGAGGCTGAAGCTCTCCTGATTCTGTCCGGCTGCTATCTCGGCTATCTTCCAGAACATTATGCCGCTCAATTCGTGCGCTCGGGACGGATGCGGTTGATCCGGCCTAACCTGTTTTCCTACAAGGCCAAGTTCCAGGTCGCGACGCTGGAGGATTGGAAGAGCCGGGCGGTCGTCCGGACCTTTGTTGATGTCATCAAGAGCTCAATGAAGACGACAACAATCCGCGCCGCTTAGCGGCAGTTCGACATTGCGGAAAAGCCTTCCGGCCGAAATTTCCTGAAAACAACGAGACAAATCGAGCGATTGCGGCGCTTAGGACGGCACCCCTTCGTTGACGGCTCTGGTGCGAGAAGGACGCGATCTCTGCCGGCAAGCGGGACGCGCACTGACGATGACGACCGAAGGCAGCAGGCCCTGGAGTTGTTTGACGAAGCGTCGTTCTTCACTTCGGGAAAATGCAAACAAAACTCCTTTGTCCTTACGGTAGATAAACTCAATATTGATCGTCAGGGAGTTCGGATTCTTGCTTGACGATATTCTTGCTCAGGGGGAATCTTGATGACCAAATCGCTGCGTCGGACTCTCAATCGGCTTCTGGCTGCAGGGTCACTATTGATTTTGTCGGCGGCCAGCGCTCATGCGGCGCAGCTGTTCATCTACAATTTCTCTGATTATTTCGCGCCTGATACCATCTCGAAATTCGTCGAAAAGACGGGCATCGACGCGCGGGTCGATTTTTTCGATTCCCTCGAGGTTCTCGAAACGCGCCTGCTGGCGGGCGGCAGCGGCTTCGATGTCGTCTTCCCCAGCGCAACGGTCGGTGAGCGTCTGATTGCCTCCGGCGCGCTGCAGCCGATCGATAAGAGCAAGCTGAAGAATTACGGCAACCTCAATCCCGAGCTTTTGAAGCTGCTCGGCGAGCACGACAGCGGCAACGCCTATCTCGTTCCCTACATGTGGCTGACCACCGGGATCGCCTATAATCGCGCGATGGTCGACCAGCGGCTTCCCGATGCGCCGGTCAACAGCCTCGCCATGGTTTTCGATCCGAAGATCGCGGCAAAGTTTGCCGACTGCGGCATCGGCATTGTGGATGCGCCGAACGAAATCATCCCGATGGCGCTCAACTATCTCGGACTCGATCCCTATTCCAGCAAGGAAGAAGATTTGCGGAAGGCACAGGATCTCCTCATGGGATTGCGGCCGAATGTGCGGCATATGCAGAGCGGGAAGCTGATCGCGGACATGGCTTCCGGCCAGCTCTGCCTGGCGGTGATGTGGAGCGGCGACACGGGGATCGCGGCGGCGCGGGCCAAGGAGGCGAATACGGGTCAGGATGTCCGCTATTCCCTTCCGAAGGAAGGCACGATCGTCTCGTTCGATACGCTGGCAATACCCGCCGGCGCGGCGAATGTCGATCAGGCGCTCCAGTTCATCGACTACATCCTCGATCCCCAGGTGATTGCCGATATCAGCAACGCCGTCTTCCTCGCCAATGCGAATGCCAAGGCGACGCCGCTTGTGAGTTCCGAGATCACCAGCGACCCCAACATCTACCCGTCGGACCAGGTCCGGGCGATGCTCTTCAGTGACCGGTCCCTGCCGCCCCGCCAGAACCGGGAACGCACCCGGGTCTGGACCACCTTCCGCGCCGGCAACTGAGCGCGTAGTCACCAGGGAAGTGGACATGCAACAATCCTATCTGGCGGTCGACAGTCTCAGTAAGTCCTATGGAAACTTCATCGCCGTCAACGGTGTGTCTCTGGATGTCGGTAGGGGCGAGTTCTTCTCGCTTCTCGGCCCCTCCGGCTGCGGGAAATCGACCCTGCTGCGTATGATCGCTGGTTTCGAGACGCCGACCTCGGGACGGGTGCTACTCGACCGGTCCGATATCACCATGCTGCCGGCGGAGAAGCGCCCGACCAACATGATGTTCCAGTCCTATGCGCTCTTCCCGCATCTCAGCGTGGCGAAGAACATCGCCTTCGGCTTGGTGCAGGAGCGCCTGCCGAAAGCCGAGATCGACAGCCGCTTGGCTGATGTCGGCCACAAGCTGCAACTGAAGGCCTTGCTGGATCGGAAGCCCTCGCAGCTTTCGGGAGGCCAGCGGCAGCGCGTGGCCCTGGCACGCGCGCTGGTCAAGCGTCCCAAGGTCCTGCTGCTTGACGAGCCGCTGGGAGCGCTCGACAAGAATCTAAGAACCGAGACCCAGGACGAACTCGTCCGCCTGCAGAAGGAGTTGGGCCTCACCTTCATCATCGTGACCCATGACCAGCACGAAGCCATGACGGTATCCTCGCGCATCGCCATCATGCAGTCGGGCCGAGTGCTTCAGGTCGGCGCACCGGAAACGGTGTATGAGGCCCCCGTATCCCGCTATGTCGCGAAGTTTCTCGGCGAAGCCAACATCTTCGAGGTGGCAACCATCGAGGCAGAGCGCGGGCAGGCGCGCCTCACCCTGTCTGGCTTCGAGGGCCAGTTCGGCGCGCGGCTGCCGGCCGGCGTTTCGCCGGATGGCCCGCTCTGGCTATCGGTGCGACCGGAACGCGTCGACCTAGCTCACAGCGGGCCGGGCCTTCCCGGTGTGATCGAGGACGTTACCTACAGCGGCGTACAGCGGCGCTACCGCGTGCGCCTTACAACGAACGCGACCCTCGACGCAGTCAAGGTCAATTCCGGTAGCCACGACGATCTTGCCGTCGGGGTTTCCGTCGTTGCACAGTGGGCGGATGATGCCGCTCACCTGCTCTCGGAGTGAGCGCCATGATCGCCCCGCACCGGCTTCGCCTCAGTCAGAGGATGCTGATCCTCCCGCCCTTCCTCTGGCTGGGCATCATGTTTTTGCTCCCAACCATTCTGGTGATGGCGATCGCGCTGTCGTCCACGCGGGTCGGCATGCCGCCTTTCGAGCCGCTGTTCAACTGGGATGGCGCGCTCCTGTCGATCAGATTGAACTTCGAGAACCTGCAATTCGTGCTGCGCGACGGGCTTTATGCGCGCGCCTACCTGAACAGCCTGAAGGTCGCGCTGGTCGCGACGATCATTACGCTTCTCATCGCCTACCCACTGGCCTACGGCATATCCCGGTGCCGTCGCTCCTGGCGTTCGGTCCTGGTCTTTTTGGTCATTTTGCCGTTCTGGAGTTCGCTGCTCATCCGCGTCTATGCCTGGATGGCGATCCTCAGCAATGACGGACTGCTGAATGCTGCTTTGCAGGCCGTCGGGCTCGTGGACCATCCGCTGCAGATCATGAACACGCAGACAGCAATCTATATCGGTATCGTCTACACCTATCTCCCCTTTATGGTCCTGCCGATCTATTCGAATCTGGCGGATGCCGACCGCACCCTTCTGGAGGCTGCCCGCGACCTCGGATGCACGCGCTTCGGAACCTTCTGGCGCGTCACCTTTCCCTTAAGCCGTTCTGGCGTAGCGGCCGGATGCGCACTGGTCTTCATACCGGTCGTGGGTGAATTCGTCGTTCCCGACCTGCTCGGCGGCGCCGATACGCAGATGATCGGCCGCACCATCTGGGTCGAGTTCTTCAACAACCGGGACTGGCCGGTTGCTGCCGCGGTGACGGTGCTCCTGCTGCTTCTTCTCGTCATCCCGATCACGCTGCTGCAATCGCGGCTGTCCAAGATGAGGGTCTAGCCATGTCAGACACCAATGACCTCAGCTGGTTCAACCGACTGTCGATTCTCGCCGTCATGGCATTCCTCTACTTACCGATCGTCATCCTGATCGTCTTCAGTTTCAACAAGTCGAGGCTGGTGACCGTGTGGGGCGGCTTTTCGGCCCAATGGTACGCCGCCGCGCTCTCGAATGCGTCCCTGCGCGACGGGGCGCGGGTGAGCTTCACCGTGGCCGCAGTCTCCGCCACGGTCGCCACTCTGCTCGGGCTCTTGGCCGCGCTCGTGACGGTGCGGATGGGGGGCTTTCGCGGCCGCCGGCTCTTCCTTGGCCTTCTGGCAGCGCCCATGGTCATGCCGGAAGTGGTGCTCGGCGTCTCCACGCTTCTGATGTTCGTCACACTCGGCATCGATCGCGGCCCGTTGACGATCACGCTGGCCCACGCCACCTTCACCATGTGCTTTGCCGCGGTCGTCCTGCAATCGCGGCTGACGGAGCTCGATCCGTCGCTTGAGGAAGCCGCTCGCGATCTCGGCTGCTCGCCAGTTACCGCCTTCATCAAGGTGGCCCTGCCGAATATCCTGCCTGCCCTGATCTCCGCCTGGCTGCTGTCCTTCACGCTGTCTCTGGACGATCTCGTCATTTCGAGCTTCACGACCGGACCGGGCGCATCGACGCTGCCGATGAAAATCTATTCGCAGATCAAGTTCGGGGTGACGCCCGAAATCAACGCGGTCTCGACCATGATCCTCGGCATCGTCGCGTTCGGCCTCCTCGTTGTGGCGGTTACCACGCGCCGATCCGATCAGCGATTGGCGGGAGAGTGAGGCCGATGGCGGCGGAAAAGGAGCGCGAGGCTTGCGGATGACCCACGTCAACCTTTGTTTTCGTCCTGTGTGGGATGGCGCTCTCATGCGAGAAGCCCTGCCGCAGACCGTTCAATGCGGAGCCCTTGTCTCCGCCGGCCGTTTCAATACTGCGCCGACCGCGCGGGCCTATTTCGTTCAGATCGTGAGGTAGTCCGGTGGCCATCCAATCTCAGCTAAAGTCCACGCAAGACCCGGTCGAAACGCTGCTGGCCAGCATCGCCGCGCCGGACCTTCCCCAGGCGCTCGTCGAAAGCCGGGTTGCGGCTGTCTACGGCCTGACCGGCAGCTGGCGGCGGCTTGGCGGCGAGCGTGAGCAGAATTTCCGTCTCGTCACGGCTGACGGCGCGCAATTCGTGGTCAAGGTGGCCTCGATCGAGGAGCCGGCAGAGAGTCTTCAGTTCCAGATCGACGCCCTCGAGCATGTCGCCGCGATCGATCCGGATTTCCCGGTGCCGCGGATCCGGCGCACGCTCGCCGGCGCGCTGATGGCCGATGTGGCTGATGAGGCCGGCAGGACCCATGTCCTCAGGGTTCTGACCTTCCTGCCCGGGCGGACCCTGCTCGACCAGATAAAGGCATCGGGGCGCTCTTTGAGCGCGCCAGAGCTGATAATGCTGGGCACGATGAGCGGCCGACTGGCGCGCGCGCTGCAGGGCTTCCACGGCCGTGGGGCACCGAAGCGCATGCCCTGGGACCTGAAGAACGCCCCCCGGCTCGTCGAACGCCTTCATCTCTATATGCCCGAACGGATCAGGCCGGTAGCGCTTGCCCTGTTGCCGGAATTTTCCACTGCCATAGCGCAGGCTCTGCCGAAGCTTCGCGCCCAGGTCATCTACAACGACTTCCACGAATCAAACCTGCTGGCGGACGTCGATCCGGTCTTCTCCGTCAAGGGCGTCATCGACTTTGGCGACATGGTCTACGGACCTGTCGCGCAGGATCTCGCGGTCACGATCGCCTCGCTTATCCACTGGACATCGGATCCCGTCTTCGCGGCAACCTGCCTTGCCCGGGGTTATCAGCGCTTCATGCCGCTCGAAGCCGATGATCTGGCGGTTCTCCGCAACCTCGTTCTCGCCCGACTGCTGCTGCAGGTCGGCATCGTCTCCCATCAGTCCACCATCAGCGGGCCGGGCACGCCGCTCGACGATCTCCAGACGCTCTACATGGATGCGATCGAGCGCATCGCTGAGGTGACGGATGCCACCTTCGTTGCTGGCATGCTGCCGTCAGTGGTCCCCATCAGCACGGCTGCCGCAGATGCCCCGACCGCGCCGACGCCCTCGCTGCTCCGGCAGCGCGAAGCCGTGCTCGGCAAAACCTACACGTTCTACAACGAACCGCTGGAGCTGGTGCGCGGCCGTGGCACCAAGGTTTATGATGCTCTGGGCACCGAATATCTCGACTGCTATAACAATGTCGCAAATCTCGGACATTGCCACCCCTATGTGGTGGATGCCCTGACCCGGCAGGCAAGCACGCTGAACACGAACTCGCGCTATCTCCATGCGGAAATCGTAAGACTGGGTGAACGGCTGTCGGCGACGCTGCCGTCGCATCTCGATACGTGGATCTTCGTCTGCACCGGCTCCGAAGCCAATGATCTCGCCGTGCGTATGGCGCGCGCCATGACGGGCAAGGAAGGCATCGTCGTCACCGAGAACAGCTACCACGGCAATACCTCGATTGGCGCGCCGCTCTCGCTCATCGATTACGATGCCAAGGACAGGCCCGCCTGGGTTGAAACGGTGCCGCCGCCGAACCTCTACCGCGGCCTCTACCGGCGGGGTGACAACGATGCCGGATCGAAATATGCCGGCCATGTCGATGACGCCGCGCAACGCCTGACAGAAAACGCGAAGGGATTTGCCGGGTTGCTCATCGACTCCATCTTCGACGCGAACGGCGCCCTTGTCCCGCCGGACGACTATCTCTCTCTCGCTTATAGCGCTGTCAGACGCCACGGCGCGCTGACGATTGCCGACGAGGTCCAGATGGGCTTCGCGCGTTCGGGCACGCATATGTGGGGCTTCCAGGCCTTCAACGTCGAGCCGGATATCGTCACCATGGGCAAGCCGATGGGCAACGGCCATCCGCTGGCGGCACTCGTGACGACGCGCGAAATTGCCATGACCCTGCAAATGAAGGGCGGCTATTTCAATACCTTCGGCGGCAACACAGTCTCGGCCGCCGTCGGCAATGCATGCCTCGATGTCCTTTGGGGCGAGGATCTTCAAGGCAATGCGCGCCGCAGCGGTGCCGTTCTCAAGGCCGGCCTCGACGATCTCTCGAAAGGCCACGAACTGATCGGCCACATCCAGGGGCGCGGCTTGTTCCTCGGCGTCGAGCTTGTAACCGACCGAGCCACCCGGGCGCCGGCGAAGCTCGCTGCCCGCTGGGTTCGCGAGCGGATGAAGACGCTCGGCGTCCTCGTCTCCTCCACCGGTCCGTTTGGCAATATCATAAAGATCAGGCCTCCTCTGGCTTTCAGCGAGACCGATGCGGCAAGGTGCCTTGAAGCTCTGGAAACGGCACTGTCGCAGGTACCTGCCGAGCTTGCCACGGCGGGCGTCTGAAGACGCCCCATTCGCTCGGTTTCATCGCCGTTCCTATCACTTCTTCCTGCGGAGGCCAGAATGCCGATTTCCGATCTCATCCATCCCGAACTGGGTGCCTATACGAGCAAGGTCGCCATGCCTGACGATTTCCCCGCGTTCTGGACGTCGACCATTGCCGAGGCCCGGAAGGCCGGTGGCTCGGTCGATATCGTCAAGGCCGGGACAACGTTGAGGATGGTCGAGACCTTCGATGTCTCTTTTCCGGGCTTCGGCGGCCATCCGATCAAAGGATGGCTGATCCTGCCGGTGCAGCGGGAAGGGCGCCTGCCGCTCGTCGTTCAGTACATCGGCTACGGCGGTGGCCGTGGCCTGCCGCACGAGCAACTGCACTGGGCCGCCTCTGGCTATGCCTATTTCCGCATGGACACGCGCGGGCAGGGCAGCGCCTGGAGCGTGGGGGATACCGCCGATCCCGTCGGCTCAACGGCATCTTTCCCCGGTTTCATGACGCGGGGCGTGCTCGACCGGAACGAGTATTATTACCGCAGGCTTCTGACTGATTGCGTGCGCGCCATCGATGCCATGGTCGAGCTGCCATTCATCGATTCCGACCGCATCGCGGTTTGCGGAGACAGCCAAGGTGGCGGCATGTCGATCGCGGTTGCCGGCCTCGACCCGCGAATCAAGGCCGCCATGCCGGATGTGCCGTTCCTATGCGACTTTCCACGCGCGGTTCAGATTGCAATTCGCGAGCCGTATTCCGAGATCGTTCAGTTCCTGGCGCAGCATCGTGACAAGAAGGCACAGGTTTTCGAAACGCTCGCCTATTTCGACTGCGTGAATTTCGCCCGGCAATCTCGTGCGCCGGCACTCTTCTCCGTCGCAATGATGGACGAAGTCTGCCCGCCCTCGACGGTCTATGCAGCCTTTAACGCCTATGCTGGCGAAAAGCGCATCGTCGAATACGAGTTCAACAACCATGAGGGCGGCCAAGCCTGCCAGGAGCGTGAGCAAATGATCTGGCTCAGCAAGCTTTTCGGCATAAAATGACGGCAGTTCGACACCGGCATTCCCTTTTTGAGCCGTGCCTTGACGTGCGCTTGCGGATTTTTTCGAGGTCCTCCTCGGTCCAGCAATTCCTCATGCTCGCCTAGAGCCGGATGATTTTAGGTCTGTTCGACCTAAAATCTGAATCCGCTCTAGAATCAAAAAAGTAGAGCATGATGTAGTCCGAAAACCGCTCACACTTTTCGGCATCATGCTCTAGTTGACGTGGCGCTGGCGGTAACCGACCGGCGTGTCGCCTGTCAGATGCTTGAAGCTGCGACAGAACGCGCTCGGCTCGCTGTATCCGAGATATTCGCTGATGACCGGGATCGGCAGGCTGGTCGAGGCCAGCATGCTGCGTGCGATTTGCATCCGCACCGAATTGCGAATGTCTGCGTAATTGACGCCGAGCTCCGATAGTTTGCGCTGGAAACTTCTGAGGCTCATGCCGAAATCATCGGCGGCATTCTCGATATCAAGGCTCGCCGAGCGGCAGAGGGCGGCGATGATCCAAGCCTTGATGCTGGTGATCAGATCGAGGCGGGCATCCTCGCCATCGATCAACTCGTCCAGTTCGGTCTCCAGCCGCGCCTGCAGACCAAAATCATGCTGGTCAAGCGGCTGGTCGAGATACCGCGCAGAAAAGAAAATTGCGTTCTCGCGCCGCCCAAAACGCAACGGACAGGCAAAATGTGACTGATATAGCGCCAGATGCTCGCCGGGCAGATGCTCAAAGTCTACGCAGGAAGGCCGCCAGCCGTTGCCGATGACCGCCTCTAGCATCGAGCAGAAGACCATCTCCGTGAAGGCCGCATCCTGTACGCGATGCCGGATCGTGGCGTCTTTAATCGAATACGAGAAACGCGCGAGGCCGTTCTCAATGTCGAGCGACGATTTTGTATTGCTCTGAAGCGCCGGGAAATAGCGGACGAATTTCTCTATTCCTTCGCCGAGCGTCGGCGCGGTGCGGAACACGCGGGCGACTATGCCGAGGCTGTCGAATTTGAAGATTTTTCCAAGGCTAAGCGCCAGCAGCGGATCGTTTTTTTCTTCTGCCGCGATCTCCAGAATGGAGGTGAATGTCGTCAGCGGCAGGAAGTGCTGGGCCTTAAATAGAGCCGCGTCGCCGATACCGACGCGGGCCGCGAGCGCCTGACGATCCATTCCGCGATTGTCGATGGTCGAGAGGAGGCCATCGATCACCGATGCAGCTATGACCCCAGAAGATTCCATTGCGTTTTCCCCTCCGATCTCAGGCCGGATAAAAGGATCAACGCAAGATGCATGCCAGTTTGTTTCTGCGCGTAGTTTTGGCGAAACGCGGGTTTTTTGGCGCAAAATGTCAATTACAGCCCAGCAATTTTTGCGCACGATCAAGTCAGCGAGAAGAAAGTTCACCATTGCAAACACCGACCGGGCAATCGCTTGGCGATTGCCGGAGGTATCCGTTTGTCCGCGCGACGGCGGGCTTTGCTTCTGACGAAGGTGCGAAAAATGCCTTCGGTCACGCCTGTTACTTCGAAGGAGGCTTTGCATGTCAACAATGGACCTGAACAGCAGTAATCAGTTGAGGCGTAATGCAGTCGGCGTCTCGCACATCATATTCTTCGTGGTTGCCGCGGCAGCACCGCTGACGGCGGTCGTCGGCGCCTCGCCGGCCGCTTTCGCGTTCGGCAACGGCGCGGGCGTGCCGGCCATGTATCTGCTGGTCGGGGCGCTCTATCTGCTCTTCAGCGCCGGCTTCACGGCGATGAACCGCTTCATGGGCAGTGCCGGCGGTTTCTATCCCTATATCGCCACGGGCCTTGGCAAGCCGACCGGCGTTGCTGGCGCCTTCGTGGCGCTGGCAACGTATAACGCCATCGATATCGCGGTGTTCGGCCTGTTCGGTTTCTTCGTCAACGACATCATCAAATCGGCGGGTGGCCCCGACATTGCCTGGTGGGTCTATGCTGCGCTCCTGGGCGTTGCCGTGTTCTTCTGCGGCATGCGCAACATCGAGTTCAGCGGCAAGGTGTTGGGCTATTGCATGGTCGCCGAGATCGCCATCCTGCTGCTCTTGAGCGCCAAGGTGCTGCTGACCGGCGGCGGACCGGAAGGCATCGTGCTTGCGCCATTCGGCGCCTCGGCCATCATGGGGCCCGGCCTCGGCGTGGCGCTGGTCTTTGTGGTCGCCTCATTCATCGGCTTCGAGGCGACGGCAATCTTCGGCGAGGAAGCGCGCGAGCCGAAGAAGACCATTCCCCGCGCCACCTATCTCGCGGTGATCATCATCGCGGTGTTTTATGCCTTCGTCACCTGGTGCATCGCGCTCTATTACGGTCCCTCCAAAATCGCCGCTGAGGCCACTGCCAACACCGCGACGCTCTACCTGACCGCCGTGCAGACGCTGCTCGGGCCGGCGGCCGGCATCGTGCTCAACGCGCTGCTGATCACCAGCCTGTTTGCCTGCGCGCTGTCGTTCCACAACACGATCAACCGCTACTTCTTCGCCATCGGCCGCGAGGGACTGGCCTGGACCGGCTTTGCCAAGACCCATGGCGACCACCAGTCTCCCTATATTGCCGGCGTCATCCAGACTCTGATCGTCTTCGTACTGATCGCCTTCTTCGCACTTGCCGGGCAGGACCCCTACGCCGTCGTGTTTGCCTGGATGGGCGCTTTCGCCTCGATCGGCATCCTCGTGCTGCAGATCATGGTGTCGCTGGCGGTCATCGGCTTCTTCCGCGCCGACAGCCGTGGTGTCGGCCTCTGGCATCGGCTGATCGCGCCTGTCATCAGCGGCATCGGGCTCGCCGCCTGCCTCGTGCTGATGATTTCCAACATATCGCTGGTGAGCGGATCGGAATCGCTGATCGTCGAGATGTTCCCGCTCATCGTCGCCCTGATCGGCGTAGTGGGCGCGGTCTTCGCCGTGTGGATACGGACGAACCGCCCGCTGGTCTACGCCAATCTCGGCCGCGCCTTCGAATAGGCGATCGCCGCCCCGGCCGCCGGATGTGATCCGGCAGCCGCATAGATATCCAACAAAACACCATGGAGTTACCGATGCTGGATCATGTCGATCATTGCTGTGCAACCTCACAAGCCAAAGGAGCGCCTGTCGATGCGGCCGCCATCCACCCGCTCGAGCCGCTGACACCGGACGAGATCCGCAAGGCCGCCGCGATCGTTCGACGCGACCCGCCTTACGGTGCCGACACCCGCTTCGAAACCATCCAGCTTCTGGAGCCAAGTAAGGCGGAGCTTCGTGCCCAGTTCGCCGGCGGGCCGGTTTTACGGCGCGCGCGCGTCAACGTCTTCAGCGCCGCCGTCGTCAGCGTCACCAAGATGATCGTGTCGCTCAACGACGAGAAGATCATCTCGTCCGAGACTCTGCCGGGCAAACGGCCGATGATCCAGCTCGAACAGTTCCTCGGCATCGAGAGCATCGTGCGGGCCAATCCCGAGTTCATCGCCGCCTGCGCCAAGCGCGGGATCACCGAAATGGAAAAGGTCTGTGTCGATCCCTGGTCGGCGGGCAATTTCGGCGTAGCGGGCGAGGAGGGCCGGCATCTGTGTCACGTATTCGTCTGGCTCAGGCTGCGCGAGAACGAAAACTTCTACGCCCATCCGATCGAGGGGCTGAACGCGGTCGTGGACCTGACTACCAATGAGGTGATCCGCGTCGACGACTACGGCGTCGTGCCGGTGCCGATGAAGGAGGTTAACTACGAGCACCAGTTCCTGAGCGAGTTCCAGCCGAAGGCCAAGCCGATCGATGTCGTGCAGCCGGAGGGCGTCAACTTCAAGTTTGATGGCCACAGGCTGACCTGGCGCAACTGGTCGCTGGTGGTCGGTTTCAACGCCCGCGAGGCGCTGACGCTGCACGATATCTCCTTCGACGGCCGGCCGATCGTGCACCGCGCGTCGATCGTCGAGATGACAGTGCCCTATGGCAGTCCCGACAATGGCCATTTCCGCAAGAACGTGTTCGACATCGGCGAATACGGCATCGGCAAGCTCGCCAATTCGCTGTCGCTCGGCTGCGACTGCCTCGGCGTGATCAAATATCTCGACGTCACGCTCAACACGATGGATGGCGAGCCGTGGACGATCGAAAAGGCGATCTGCGTGCACGAGGAGGATTCCGGCCTGCTCTGGAAACATATCGACTTCCGCAGCGAGCGGGCCGAGATCCGGCGGGGCGCCAAGCTGGTGATCTCGACGATCTGCACCGTCGGCAACTACGAATACGCGCTCTACTGGTATCTCTTTCTCGACGGCATGATCGAGTTCGAGGTCAAGGCGACCGGCATCATCAACACCGCCGCCTGCATACCCGGCCAGCCGGGCAAATATGGTCGCGAGGTCGTGCCCGGAGTGATCGGCCATATCCACCAGCACATCCTCTGCGCCCGGTTGGAAATGGCGGTGGACGGCGACGCCAACAGCGTGGTCGAGTGCAATACCTATGCCGAGCCGTTCGGTCCGGCCAACCCTTACGGCAACGCCTTCTACGAGCAGGAGACCGTCTTTGCGCGCGAAAGCGAGGCTGCGCGGCGCGCCGATCCGGCGTCGCATCGCTACTGGAAGGTCATCAACCCCAACAAGACCAACTATGCCGGCTCGCCGGTGGGCTATCGGCTGGACGCAACGCATTGCGTAACGCCCTTCGTGCATCCGGATTCTCCCTCGGGCAAGCGCGCCGGCTTCGTGCAGAACCACCTCTGGGTGACGGCGCTCGATCCCGAGGAACGATTTCCCGCCGGCGAGTTCATGAACCATTCGGACGGCAATGGCGGGGTATCGGATTTCATCAAGCAGGATCGGCCGATTGAGAATACCGAGATCGTGCTCTGGCACGTCTTCGGCCTGCATCATCCGGTGCGGATCGAAGATTTCCCCGTCCAGCCCTGCGTGACCACCGGCTTCAAGCTGATGCCGAGCGGCTTTTTCGACGGCAATCCGACGATAAACCTGCCCCCGGACGTGAATGCCGCGAGTTGCAACGCGTAGCCGGGCGGGCCGGTTGCCCTCCCGCTCAAGGGGCTATTGCCTATAATTTCTGCCCAGACGAGCCTGAAATGAATGCGGAAAAGCCATGCAAAGTGACGTCATCCTGATGAGCGGTCTGCTGCTGGGTGTTGCCGGCAGTGCGCATTGCGCCTGTCTCTGCGGCGGTATCGCCTCGTCGCTGATGCTGGCGACCGCGCCTGAAGGCCGCCGCTCAACCTCGTTGCTGATAATGCAGCTCGGCCGAATATCGACATATGCGGTCGCCGGCACAGCCGTCGGCTCGATGATGGAGGCATTCGGCTGGCTGCTGCGATTTTCGGGCGGGCAGGAGGTGTTGCGGCTAATCGCGGCCGTGGCCCTGATCTGGTCAGGGCTTTCGATCGTCGGCATTCTGCCGGCGATCCGGCGGCTGGACGGCGGGATCATGGCCGTGATCGGCCGGGCGCCGGCCACCATCTCGCGGCCACTCAACGCATCGACACCGCTCGTCGTCGGCATCTGCTGGGGGCTGACACCTTGCGCCATGGTCTACAACGCACTGATGACAGCGATGCTGACAGGTTCGATGGCCGGCGGCGCCCTGTTCATGACGGGCTTCGGCCTTGCAACCATTCCCGCCGTTTCGGCGGTCGCCGCCGGCACGGCGATGCTGACTGGGTCACAACGCGCGTGGCGGCGAGGCCCGGCCCTGCGGCGCATGGCGGGACTGACGCTCGCAGCCATTGGGGTCTTGAGTGCGACATTCCCAGGCGCCTCGTTCGCCAGCCTTTGTCTCGGCTGAGTTATGGGCAAGATGCTACGAAATCGCTCACCCACCAACCTGCGACCGGGCCGAATCAACTGGCAGAGTGATATTACCTATAGCGTCCTGGCACCGAGAAAGGACACGAAAGTTGTCACATTCGGGCTGCCGCGCCGGCAGATTGGCCGAACGGAGAGTTCAGGTTCCAGATTTGACGTCGCCTACTACTGCCTGCCAGCCGCGAGCGACGGCTCCCGCGCAAGCATCCTCGATGCGATCCAGCATGGCATGCAGCGTCTCGCGCTCCCGTTCCGATAAGCTTTCGAGAATGCGTGCTTCCATTGCCTGCCCGATTGACACGATCTCTTCAAGCACCTTGTAGCCATCGGGTGTCAATTCGACTGCCGAAAACCGCCGGTCGCCGGCACCGGCATTGCGCCGGGCAAAGCCTAATGAGACCAGTTGTGCTATGCCGCGGCTGACGGCGAATTGATCAAGCGCACCGGCATGGCAAATTTCCTTACTTGAAAGCCCGGGACGGCCGCCGGCGATAGCGAGAATTCGCCACGACGCCTGAGACAGACCGTATCGTGGCCCATAGTAAGATGCCAGCAACTCAGCGGTGCTGCTTGCTACCAGAAACATTCGGTAGGGTATCCAGCGATCGAGCCGAAAGGCCGACTTGTTGGCCGTTGCCTCCTCGCTTTCCTCCGCCACCCGGTCAACAGGTTGATCATTTTTTAATTGCATACTGCAGATATATTCCAGCGAAAATCCGAAAACAAGCGGCGGCGGGTCGTGGCAGCAATCAAGCGAGCAACAACCTGTCTTCGGCAATCTCGCCGCCACTTGCTGCTCCGAATAGGGCGATCAGGTCGGGCACATCATAGCCGGCCCGCTCATCGCCTGCGACATCAAGCACGATGCGTCCACCGCTCATCATGATGGTGCGCTGGCCATAGTCCAGAGCATGGCGCATGCTGTGCGTGACCATCAGCGTGGTGAGACGCTGATGGTCGCTGATCTCTGCCGAAAGGGCCAGAATGCGCGACGCTGCTTTGGGATCGAGCGCCGCTGTATGTTCATCGAGAAGAAGTAGCTTCATTGGCAGCAACGTCGCCATCAACAAGCTCACTGCTTGTCGCTGACCGCCGGAAAGTGTGCCAATCCGCGCTCTAAGCTTCGTTTCAAGTCCGAGGCCAAGACCGGCGAGCTGTTCCTCGAACCGTGCGCGGCCACTCCGCCCGCCGAGGGCAAGGGACAGTCCGCGCCGCCCGGCGCGCGCGGAGGCGAGTGCAAGATTCTCCTCGACGGTAAGAGCCTCACAGGTTCCGATCCGTGGGTCCTGGAATACGCGGCCGATGAATCTCGCCCGTGCCTGGGCAGTCAACCGGGTGACGTCGAGGCCATCGATGGCAATCCGGCCCCGATCAGGCGCGATTGCGCCGGCAATGGCCGATAGCAGCGTGGACTTTCCGGCACCATTGCTGCCGATGACCGTTACGAACTGCCCTTGTGGTATCCCGAGGGATAGGCCACGCAACGCGGCTACTTCGAGAGCGGTCCCAGGATTGAACGTGACCGAGATCGTATCGAGGCTCAACATCATGAGGCTGTTCCCTCTGCTTTCGACGGCTCACGCAGGCGAGTGCGCGTGATGGTGGGCAGTTTCTTCAGCCGCGCTTTCGAAGCCATGACAGCGGCAGCGACCACGACTGCAGTCACCAGATTGAGATCCTGCGCCTGGATGCCGATCACGCCACCGTCGAGTGCCAGCGCGATGACCAGCCGGTAGACCAACGCACCGACGATACAGCCGAGCGTCGCCCTCGCGACCGATCTCGTGCCGGCGATTGTCTCGCCGATAATCACGGCGGCAAGGCCGATGACGATCGTTCCGATACCCATGGAGACATCCGCAACGCCCTGGCTTTCGGCATAAAGCGCTCCGGCAAGGCCGACGAGGCCGTTGGCGAGTGCCATGCCGAGCATGACCATGCGGCCGTTGTCGACGGCCTGTGCCTCGGCCATCTTCTGGTTGGCACCAGTTGCACGCAAGGCCAGCCCTATCTGGGTGGCAAGAAACCAGTCGATCAAAATCTTTGCGGCCAATACGATGCACAGAAGCAATATCGTATTGGCCCAGACCCCGAGTGCCTCGATCCCATTGATCCACGAAAATATGGTGTCGGTGCCATAAAGCGAGATATTCGGCCTACCCATGACCCGTAGATTGATCGAGAACAATGCGACCATCGTCAGTATCCCTGCGAGCAAGTTCATGATCTTCAGTCGCACCGACAGGAACGCCGTGACGAAGCCTGCGGAGGCGCCTGCGGCAAATCCGAGCAGCGTTGCGGCAATTGGCGGCACACCCGCCATGATCGTCGACGCCGCCACCGACGCGCCAAGCGGGAAGCTGCCGTCGACGGTAAGATCCGGAAAATCGAGCACCCGAAACGAGAGATAGACGCCAAGGGCAACAAGGGCAAACAGCAGGCCTGCTTCACAGGCGCCGGAAAGGGCGATCAGGCTCATTGGGCGATCACCTTCGCCGCGCTCTGCGTTATCGCCTCGGATAGTGTGACGCCCATCTTCTTGGCCGAGGCGAGATTGAGGTAGAGATCTTCGCCGTCCAGCGTCCCGACCGGGATATCGCCCGGCTTTGCTCCGTTCAATATCTTGGCCGCGATCTCGCCCGTCAGCCGTCCCAGCTTGTAGTAATTAAACCCAAGCGCCGCCATCGCTCCGCGTTCGACGGAATTGGTGTCGCTGGCATAGACCGGAATCTTCGCATCGACGCCGACCTTGACCACGCTTTCGACTGCCGAAACCACCGTACTGTCTGTCGGGAGCAGGATGACGTCGGCCTTGCCGACGAGGCTGCGGGCGGCATCCGGTACGGCGGCTGACTGTGCGGCTGTCGCCTCGACGATACTCATGCCGAACTTCGCCGCCTCGGCCTTCATGTCTGCCACCTGTGCGACGGAATTGGCCTCGCCGGCATTGTAGAGGACGCCGACCTTCGTTGCCGTTGGCGTCAGTTTATGGATCAATTCGAAGGTCAGGTTCAAAGGCTGCCTGTCGCTGGTTCCGGTCAATGTTCCATCCGGTTGGGTGAAGCTTTTGACCAATTTCGCGGCAACAGGATCTGTCACGGCGGAGAACACGATCGGGATCGCCCCTTTGGTCGCGGCCTGGCAGGCCTGGGCAGACGGCGTGGAGATGGCGACGATCAGGTCGGGCGATTTACCGGCGAACGTCTTGGCGATCTGCGTCTGTGTCGGCATGCTTCCCTGAGCGCTCGCTATGTCAAGCGTCATGGTTTTACCGTCGACGAAACCGGCATCGGCCAGCGCATCGATGATCCCCTTGCGTGCCGCGTCGATGGCGGGATGCTCGACGATATAGGTCAGCGCCACCGTCCTGCCGGCCGCAAACGCGGTGGCTGCTGGTAACGGCACAAGTAAGGCTAAGAGAGCAAGGGCGTGAAGCAGAGCAGTTCTACGGCGCATCGGGATGATCTCCTCGGGAGGTTCTTGGGGAAATTCGTTCAAGCGGCAACGAACGCCTGTGGACGGGATAGGGCGGGCTCACGGGGTGTCGTCACCCGATCGGCCCGGATCAGGGGCGGTGACAGCCGGAGCTTCGCGGGGCCGATATCGGCGATGGTCGGTGAACCCATCATCGCCTGGGCGACATCGAGTTCGGTGGCGATGATGCCCAGCGCTCTGGAGACCGCCTCCTCTCCGCCGCTCGCAAGCGCATAGAGTGTTGCGCGGCCGATCTGTACCGCCGTGGCGCCAAGGGCGAGCGCCTTGATGATGTCGGTGCCGCTGCGAAATCCGCTGTCGACGAGAATGGCCAGCCGGCCACCCACGGCTGCGACGAATTCCGGCAGCACATCGATACTCGCAATGGCTCCATCGAGCTGACGACCGCCATGATTACTGACCACGATGCCATCGAGTCCCAGTTCCGCTGCCCGGGCGCCTTGCTCCGGATCGAGCAGGCCCTTGAGGATCAAGGGCCCTTTCCAACGGTCGCGTATGAAGGCGATATCGTCCCAGGAGACAGTCGGGTCGAGCTGCTGTTCCATCACTTCGGCAATCGTGCCTGCGGACCTGAGGTCGAACTCGGCCGCCATGACCTCAAGCCGGGGTGCACCGGCGCGCGCCATCCGCAGTGCCCAGCCGGGATGGCTGGCAAGACTCAGGAGCTTTTTCAGTGTCCAGCGGAACGGCAGCGAAAAGCCATTGCGGGCGTCGCGCAATCGCCTGCCGGGGATGGCGTTGTCGACAGTTATTTCGATTGCTTCGAAGCCTAACGCCCCTGCCTGCTCCAACAGTCTGAGGCTGACATCGCGATCACGGAACAGGTAGAGCTGAAACCACTTTCTGCCATCGCCGGCGGTCGCCACGGCATCCATGGTCGCGCTGGCCGCCGAGCTCATTACAAAGGGGATTCCCGCTCGCCCAGCAGCCCGAGCCAACGCTTGGTCGCCCGCGGGCCAGGCTGCACCTGCAAGTCCGGTGGGTCCTATGATGACAGGCATTGAGAGCGGCTTGCCGAAGAGCGAGATGGTTGCCGAGCGACGACCGACGTCAACCGGTGCAGAGCCGACCAGGCGGATTCGGTCCAGCGCCGCACGGTTTTCAAGCAGCGTCAGCTCCGAGCCGGCGCCGCCATCGAAGAAATCAAAGACCATTTTCGGCAATGCGCGCTGCGCCGCAATTCTGAAATCGGCGATCGAGGCCGGGCCATGCTGATTGGACATGAATGTTCTATTACCTCCCTGGTTTATGGATCCCGCTCAATTGAAAGGCGGCGCTTCGGCGAGATTGAAAATCTTGCCCGGATTCATGATGTTGCGAGGGTCGACGGCACGCTTGATCGCGGCCATTACCCGAATGGCGGGACCATGCTCGGCGACGAGCGCTGCTATTTTGCCGTGGCCTATCCCATGCTCGCCGGTTGACGTTCCTTGCAGGGCGATAGCGCGGGCCGCAAGACGTTTGGTTAGTGTCTCGACGCGCTGAGTTTCATCCGGATCGGAGGGATCGAAAAGTACGCAAAGATGGAAATTGCCGTCACCCACATGGCCGCAGATCGGTGCGAGAAGGCCAAGATCTCGCACGTCGGCCTTGGCAGCAAGAATTGCCTCAACGAGACGCGATACCGGCACGCAGCTATCCGTGGGGAGGGCACTTGCGCCCGGGCGCAGCGCAAGATTGGCCCACCAGATATCATGGCGTGCCTGCCAGAGCCTGCCTCTGGCCTCCGCCGATACGGCCGTATCAAACCGACTGGCTCCGGCGGCATGTGCCTCCTCCTCTATGAACGGCAAGGCTGCCTCGACCGCCCCTCGGTTGCCGTGCAGTTCGATAAAAAGCGTGGGTTCGACCGGCAAAGAGAGCTTTGAGTAGCTATTGACGGCTTGGACCTGCAGTTCATCCAGCAGTTCGATGCGTGCCAGTGTATCGGTCAGTCTGGTCGCAACAAGCACGAAACCGACGGCTTGCTCCGGCGTGGAGAAGCTTGCCGAAATAGCAACGACGTGGTCTGGAATCGGATGCAGCTTGACGGTCACGTCGGTTACGATGCCGAGCGTGCCTTCTGATCCCACCCATAGACGTGTCAGATCGTATCCGGCGGCCGACTTGCGAGCATGGCTTGCGGTGCGGATCCGATCGCCATTGGGTAGAACGACACCAAGTGAAATGACGTTGTCTTTCATCGTGCCATAGCGCATGGCATTCGTACCGGAGGCGCGCGTCGAGGCCATTCCGCCAAGCGAAGCGTCTGCGCCGGGATCGACAGGGAAGAACAGGCCAGTATCGCGCAACTCCGCATTGAGGCGCTTGCGGGTTACTCCTGCCTCGGCCGTTGCGGTCATGTCGTCCGGTTGAACCGCCAGAATTCGATCCAACCGCGAGAGATCGATACATATTCCGCCCGCAAGCGCTGCAACATGTCCCTCACAGGAGGTGCCGGTTCCATACGGGATCACCGGCACCTCAAAGGCGTGGCAGGTCGCCACGATACGCGATATCTCATCTGCCGTATCAGGGAAAACGACCGCATCCGGCGGATAGGAGGGATGCCAGCTCACGTCACGGCCATGCTGATCCCGCACGGCGGCTGCCGTTGTCAGCCGATCGCCAAAATGCAGCTTCAACCTCGTGATCGCGGCATCGGCAAGATGGTCATCGCGCCTGTGGTGGTTGACCGCGGCCGTCATCGCGCGACCTCCTGTTGATCATCGGACCATCGAAAGGCGGCTGGAGGCTTGGTTCCCCAGGAAGAGAGATTTTCCTCGCTTCGGTTGCGCAGATGGTGGCTAGCCATCGGAAACGTACCGAGCACCACCAGCTCGCGAGCATAGCGAGCGAGAATATCGAGCGCATCGGCTACATCTGGAGTGGCGGGATCACCCTCGAATTCGCAGAGGAAGCGGGACGGCACGAATTGCCCCCCAACAAGATAGCTTTCGATCTTGGTCATGTTGATGCCGTTTTCGGCAAATCCGGCAATGGCATGGTAGAGGCAGCCCGGCCGGTTCTGGGTACGGAAGACGATTGTTGTCAGAAGTTGTGTTCTTTGCTCGATTGCCTGAGGTTCGGCAGACAGCACATAGAACCGCGTTGTGTTATGCGCATCGTCTTCGACATTGCGTTTGAGGATATCCAATCCGTAGAGGTCGGCAGCCAGATCCGAGGCAATCGCGGCCTCGCTCGGATCTCCGTAAGACGCCACCAGCTCGGCTGCGTGCGATGTCGTTGGTGCGGCGACAGCCTCAAGGTCAAGCGCTGCGATCAGCCGGCTGACTTGACCGAGTGCCACGGGATGCGAACGGACCCGCCGGATACTTGCGAGCGTGGCGCCCACTGGCGCCATGAGGCAATGTTCGACGCGTTGAAAATGCTCACCGACGATATGCAAACCACTATCGGGCACGATCCTATGCACATCCGGTACGCGCCCAACCAGGCTGTTTTCACATGGCAGGAGTATCCGGTCGACTTCACCGCGGACAGTACTGGCGACCGTGGTCTCCAAGCTCGGCATGGCGATGCGATCCGCCGATGGGAACGCCATCCTGCAGGCAACATCCGCAAATGCACCGGGCCGACCATTATAGCCGACTTTATGGACGGTGGTGGCCGAACCGATTTTCTTGGTGCCCGGAGCCAATGGAATTGCATCCGGATCGAAAGGGCTTGTGAGGGGAGGGGCCATTGATTCAAGGTTTGCGGCGGGCGATGTCATAGGCGATCTCCGAAGAAAATTGTACGCACCAGGTCACACTGCGGACGGACTTGTCCCGTCCCGCGTCGTGCGCCTGTCATCGGTCATCTATGATTAGTTTGCGGGCGGCAGCCGTGTCGTTTCCATCACTGTCATCGGCCAAAGCAGGGCGATGCCGTTACCGTCAGAAACCACGTCAAGATGGCGTTCCGCTGCCACAAGGCAGTCGTCGTCGGTAAAGATCTCGGTTGCCGAGAACAGCAATCGCAGAAAATGTCCGAGATCTGCCTTGGTGTCGAAGCGCCAGCGGGTGATGACATCGGTAAATTGCGGCTTATCCCATCCGGTCAGAGCACACAGGCTCGTTGCAAATTCCCGTGAAAGGAAGGAGACCTCGTGGCCTGTACAGCAACTCAAAGCGATGAAATCGTCGAAATAGGCGGCAAGCCGCGTTCCGGCGAAAATGTCGGCAATCACCAGCTTGCCGCCGGGTCGGATATGAGTTGCAATCGCCTTCCAGGCGGCGGTCTTATCCGAAATATGGTGCACGGCGCCGCGCGACCAAGCCATGTCAAAATCGCGGATCGGCAGGTCGAGCATGTGCGCTGCCTGACCGAAGACCTTGATCCGGCCGCCACTTTCGACTTCAAGATCCTCAAGCTGTTCGGTGGACGGGTCGGTCGCGACCAGCAAACCGGTAGGACCGACACTTTCGGCAATCGCCCGGCTGAAATGACCATTGCCGGCGCCGATTTCCAAGATGCGTCGGCCATCGATCGGCTGCAAGAAGCGGCGCATGGCGGCAATGTCGTCACACCAGGCGTCAGGAAAGAGATGGAGTGCATCACGGTAGGTTGCCGAGCGGCGGCCGGAGAAGACGACCTCTGATTCGATCGGTGTCGAGGACATATACATGATCATATGCCTTCCAAAATTGTTGCGGTTCGGACATCTCCCTAGATTCTAGTTTTACGGGTAATCGCAATGCGATTTACCTCTTATGATTAAAACTACAACATAGATTTAATAGGAAATCAATTGCTATTTGCAAGTAATTTAGACGTGCACAAGCTTTGTGCATTCGGGCTTATCGGAGGCAGATTTAACCGAAGCCAAGCGATCTGAGGGTATTTTTTATACGGGTCGCAGCATTTCTCGACCATCGCCCGGCCGGGACATGGCATTCAAACTACAGTCATGATGCACGGGCTTGACGGGGAGCTTCGACCGCCGCGACCGCGTTCGGACACGCATGGGATTGCCATCGCGGAACGCGCGTTTCATGGTTCCGCTTTAGGCATTGAGTACCAAAATGTTGCCGAGGAGGATCGTCGCGCCGCCGAAGGCGATACGAGTATCGATATGCAGGCCTTCGAAGATAACCGAGATCGTTATCGCGACAATCGGAACAACGGTTAGTGCATAGGCCGCTCGCGCGGGGCCGACTTTTTCAATGAGCGTAAAATACATGAGAAACGTAACACATGAGGCGACAATTGCCAGATAGGCAAGCTGTGCCAGATAGCCAACGGTTATAGGGATTGTGAGTGACGTGCCGACAACCACAGCCCAGGCGAGCCCGAAGCCGCATCCACATAATGCTCCCCAGCCCATGAGCACTGGGATCGGTACGCCACGCCGCTGGTTGCGTGAGGCAATCGCCGTCCCCGTGCCAGTAGCCATCGCAGCGATGGCGGCCCAGATGAAGCCCGTCATGGTTTGCGGATTCAGATGCAGTGCGAAGATCTGTGGGGCCGCCACGATGCCAAGGCCCACAAGACCGCAAATTATGCCAATCGTCGCACCGCGGCTTATCCGCAGATTCAGCAACAAGCGGCTGGCGATGGCTGCAAACAGGGAGGAACTCGACAGCACCAGGGCTGCTATCCCGCTCGGTATGCCCTTCGTCGCCTTGTAAAAGGCGATGAAAGCAACTCCGAAAAACAATATGCCCTGTATCACCACCCAAAGGCGATCGCTGCGGGCTATCGTGATCGGTCTGCCGGTGGCGATCGAAAATCCGAGCATTCCGACCCCGACAAGAAGCATGCGGATTGCTACCGACAATTCAGGGGCGGAAGCGCTTGCCTGGAGGGATGTTACGATGGCGCCCGAACCCCAGAAAAGAACGGTCGCGAGAAAGAGGGCTGCAGTCATCTTGCATCCTTTGCGGCTAGATCGTGACCAGGTAATTGCCCCGCCTCACCGCGATGCGTAGGGCATAGAATGCAATGTCAAATATATACTTGCGAAATGCAACTAATATTTAAATGATGTCCGCTGCCATACGGTTACCATTCGGCCGCTCACGTTGAGCCGTCCGGCGTCCTCATCCTGACGCGCGGCGGCTACGACTGGACGGATCGCGCCCCGGCTACGGCGGCCGAGGCAAAGAGGTCAGTTTCAACGGCGATATCGGCCGGCGAAACCCTCATTCTTGACGAGCAGGGCCGCTCGGATTTCTTCAATTTGCTCTACTTGGACGGCCATGACCTTACCGGAGCCGAACTCACCTTCCTCAAGGGGCTGGTCCCGGCTGACGGCGACGATGCATCTCGGTGAGATCGACCGAAATATCCGGGAATCTGTTCCGATAAAGGCGCACGGTCTCGGGCAGAGCACTATAGAAGGCAATGACCGTGAAGCCGAGCCGGAGGCGCCCAATCTCTCCCCGGACCACGCGAAGTGCTTGTATCTTTGCCTGTGCAGCGCTGGCCACGGCCGCGCGCGCCGGCTCGAGGAATGCGGTTCCGGCTGCTGTGAGCAGTACATGGCGCCGGTCCCGCTCTAAAAGCGCCGTGCCGACTTCGTGCTCGAGGATTTACGGTGACAGTGCACTCAAATAAGAACACCTCCATTTAGTCCATCCAATCATAGCCCGTCTCGCCCCGCCTGCAAACCAAGGCTGCCACAGCTATTCGTCGGCCGCATGCATCTTCCTCTGAGTAAGTGGTTCCGGCACCCACGTCAGTGTATCAGCCGGAGTAGTCGAGGATGCTTACTCGGGTTGATCCGTGGTCGCATAGCTCGTCTCAAACAGCCGCCATACCCGGCGAACCACGCCGGGCAGGGGGTGTCGTTTTGTAATCATCGCGACTGACAAGCTTGGCAGGGCGACGTCCGTGATTGCAGCATAGCGAACACCTTGAAAAGTGAGGCGCTGGATCGATTGTGGCAACAGGGCCGCCCCCAGACCGGCAGATACAAGCGACAACATCGTCAATGCGCGCGTCGCCTCTTGCACGATCCGGATATCGAGCCCGGCCTTGGTGAAACTGTCCATGATGCGGGCATGCAGAACTGGCCCCTGGCTCTCTGGAAAGAGGATCAGTCCTAGCGCCGCAACCTCTGCCAGCGTGACGGTCCCTTTCCTGCCATCATCAGGCAGCACGGCGATACTTGCCTCCGCTGGAAACTCGACCACGTTGAGGCGCTCGGTTGTGCCCAACGGCGGATGAACGAAGGCAATGTCGATCTCTCCTTTCGTCAATGCAGCAAGCTGTTCGTTCGTCGACAATTCGACGAGCTTCGGGCGGATGCTCGGATAGAGCTGCCTCAACTGGGACAAAAGATGAGGAAGTCGCTCGTAGAGTGCGGCAGACACGAAACCGATCTTGATGACGCCGGCCTCGCCGCTTTCTGCGGATTTGGCAACGGCAAGGGCCGCGTCGGCATGCAGGACCGAGGCCTTTGCCTCATCGATAAAAGCCGAACCCGCCCGCGTCAGGGACAAACGGCGGTTCACGCGCTCAAACAAGCGGACGCCGAGCTCATTTTCCAGGCGCGCAAGCGATTGGCTGAGCGGCGGCTGAGCCATTCCGAGACGCAGAGCAGCCCGACCCATATGCAGTTCTTCAGCGATAGCGAGAAAGTGTCGGAGATGACGAAGTTCCATATTATCACGATATCAAAAGACTTCAGATAGACCATCGATTTCTAATCGAAAACGAGGGATCGTTTCCGGAGTGCATCACAACCATCGGAGATCCCATGCGTTATGCCTTTTCGATCCTCGCAGCCGGCCTGAGTTTCGCCGTCATGGCAGCCGCGCCGGCAACGGCGGAGGTCATCCGCCGTGACTTCACGGTTCTGAGCGCTGACGGGCTTAGGATTTTCGTGCGCGAGCTTCGCGACACCGAGGCTCGCTCTCACGAGGGACCTATGCTGATGATCAATGGGGGGCGGTCAGGCGTATTGGCGAGTTGGGATGTCGATGCATCCGGGTCATCGACCGCCGAAGAAATCGCCGCGGCCGGGTATCATGTGTACCTGATGGACGTACGCGGGTTCGGTCGCTCCGATTTCCCGAAGGAGATGGAGCGCGGGCGAATGGACGCGCCGGTGGCGGTTCGATCCAATGAGGCGGTGCGCGACATCGCAGCCGTGGTCAATGAGATCAAGCGACTGCATCCTGAGGACAAGAAGTTTGCGGCGATCGGTTGGGCTACGGGCTCGCAGTGGCTAGGCCATTACGCCTCGCTCTATCCGGAGCAAATCTCACACCTCATCTATTATAACGGTGCCTATGGAGGACCGGCTGGCGGTTGGTCCTTGCAGGAAGAATTCGGCGATCCCGAACGACCGGACGAATTGAACTATGGCCGGCATGGCTCCTATCGTTTGGCGACAGCGGAGGATCTGGCCGGTCGCTGGCGGAATGAGGGGATCGACCAAGCTTTTCTCGACCGCTATGTCGAGCTTTCCATGGAGGGCGACAAAACGGCAGGCAAGCGCGAGCCTGCGAGCTTCCGGTTCCCGTCCGGACCGACGGCTGACACCCTGAAGATGGTCAATGGCCGACAACTCTTCGACGCCTCATTCATCCGCGCTCATGTGCTGATCCTACGCTCAGCGAACGATTTCTGGTCGCGTCCAGTCGACGGTCAGACCCTGCTGGCGCATCTGACCAACGCCGCCTCGGCCGAACTTGTCGAAATTCCTGGGGCTTCTCACTATGTTCACCTTCAGCCCACTCCCGACCGCCAGAAGTTCCTTGATGCCGTGCGCGCGTTTACCGCCTCAGCCAGGTAGGTGAGGCGACGGTGATCAGCAAGCTTGCCTTCGCTGCCGGTATCGCTTTGGGCTGACACCGTTCTGCCTTCTTGGCTCGCCATCGCGACTTCGAGAGCGGTATGGTTGGAAGCGGACCTGAAGAGGTACGCGCCAACACCCGTTGGGCGTTAACGACCATCATGCGGCGATCGTCGCTTTGACCGAATGGATTCGTTCCTCGTGAACGATTCAAGCCGCCGCGTCCTTGTCATCAGCCCCGCTGTGCTTCGAGGCGATCTGCGCTGATTTCATCAGGAGTCCGTCGAGGGCGCCGCGTTTCGTGATCATATGATTCCAGACATGCTGATAAGGCAACCGCTCGCCCGCGTCCAGCAGCGCTGCATGTACATATGACTGTAAATGCACCACCCCTCTGAGGCGCTCGCTGTCGCACCAAACGCAAGCGAGTAGAGGACATCAGTGTTCGTCCAGTCCAGTTTGCAAGTCGGCTACGACTTCGAGAAACCGCTCCGCGGCCGCTGAAGGAGCAGATCCCGCCCACGCGGCCGCGATCGGCAATGACGGAGGATCGGGGGACACCGGACGGAAAACCACGCCCGGCCGCCCCGCATTGGCAACGCCTTCCGTCACAAATCCGAGGCCGGCGCCAGCCGCGACCAGCCCGACCAGCGTTGTCATGGGCGATACATGCTGCAGGATGTGGGGATGGATACCCTCGTTCCTGAACAGTGCGATGACACGATCATGGATGTTTGGTCCGATTATCCTTGGTGCGATGAGGAACGGCTGACGGTCGAGATCGCTCACACGAATCGTTTGCTGTACCGCCAGGACGTGTTGCTCCGGCAAGGCGAGCACGAGCCGTTGGGATGGAAGCGCGCGAACTGAAAGACCCGGGACCGCGACGGGCGGATGGAGGATGCCAAGATCAATATCCCCAGCGGCGAGAGATTGCTCCAGCATCGGGGAATTCATCTCGGTGAGATCGACCGAAATATCCGGGAATCTGCTCCGATAGAGACGCACGGCCTCGGGCAATGAACTATAGAAGGCAATGACCGTGAAGCCGAGCCGGAGGCGCCCAATCTCTCCACGGACCGCGCGAAGTGCTTGTATTTTAGCTTGTGCCGCGTTGGCCACTGCCGCGCGCGCCGGCTCGAGGAATGCGGTTCCGGCTGCTGTGAGCAGTACATGGCGCCGGTTCCGCTCCAAAAGCGCCGCGCCGACTTCGTGCTCGAGGGTACGAATGCGCTGGCTCAAGGCAGGTTGCGTGATGTTCAGGCGCTCGGCGGCTCTCCGAAAATGGAGATCTTCAGCGACAGCGACAAAACAAGCGAGCGAACGGACATCCATGGTGGTGAAAGTATAACCTTATCACAGAGCGAAATCTTCGAATTGGATACTAATCAGTAGGCATGGCATCGTCTACTCAAAGTGAAGTACCCTTGAATTGAAGGAACATGTCATGTCTGGAAATCGCTTAGCTGTCGGTCTTGCGGCGACATTGATGAACAGCATCATGAATTTCCCGGTGAATGCCGATCCGACCGAGTTGGTTCGCCGCGTAAGCGGGTCGACGATCGCCGTGATTTCCGATGGTGATTTCGTTGCCCAGACATATGCAACCGGTCGCCTCGCGCCGCGAGAGGCGGGTCATCGCGACTTGCTGACGGTTCTATCCATTGTCGATAGCCGGCTCGTCACAGGAAGTCTGCGGCTGTCGAATTCCGTTACCGCCGCGCCAGAAGTCCTCGCTCTTTCGCGCGATGGCCGGACGGCCTTCGTGATCGAGCGTCTCGGGCAGCGTCCGGAAACAGGAGACACGGTGGCCGACCTACCGCCCGGCAGTAGGCTGTTCGCCGCGGATCTTACCGACAAGGCAGTACCGAGGCTTGCCGACTCTGCGGAGGTGGCGGCTTTCCCTGAGGCCTTGGCCGTCAGCCCGAATGGTCGCCGCGTTGCCGTGGTCTCAAACACGCCAGAAGAGAGCTTCGTGCAGATCGTGTCCTATGACGATGGCCAATTTGACGAGGTCGCGCGCTTTGGCCTGACTGAGTTGGGCGTGCGGGGCGCAGCCCCCGGACCGCGTGGCGGCGTGACTGCGACCAACGTACAGTGGCATCCTTCCGGCCGCTTCCTGGCGGTCAACATCAACACGCAGAACCGTGTGGCCTTCTTCGAAGTCCTCGAAGAGGGGGGAAGGCTAACGATGCGGCCTTGGGGCAACATTGTTGAAACCGGCACCGATCCGTTCGTCGGCCGCTTCACGCCGGACGGCGGCTTCTACCTCACCTCGGATTGGGGTAGGGATTTCACCGCCACCAATCTGGCCGGGCGCGTCCCCGACAAATCCGCAGCCATCAGCGTCGTCCGCCTCGCCGACACCGCCACCCCCGCCAACGATGCGCGTCACGAACGAATCGCCAGCGTAGAAACCGATGTGGCCGCCGAAGGGATCGCGGTCAGTCCTGATGGAAAATTTGTCGCCACTGTCAACATGCGCGGCACTGCCTTTCCTGCCAATTCCGAGCGGTATCAACGGGAGGCAACGGTGACTTTGCTGGCTTTTGACAGTTCGTCCGGCACGCTCACCAAGGTCGGCAACTATCCGTTCGAGGGCGTTCTTCCGGAGGGTGGTACCTTCGATCTCACCGGAGATCATTTCCTTGCCACTGTTTTTCAAGGGCATGAGGGCGCAGATGATCGCGAAGGCGCCGGTCTGGAGGTGTTCCGCGTGGTCAAGGGAAACAATCCTGGTCTGGAACGGCTCGGACGGGTTCCCTTGCCACACGGCGTGCATCACGTCGATCTCGCCGGTGTGCGATATTGACGGGTCTCGCCGGAGCCGCCGGTTGGCTGCCTTTGCTGAGAAGTGCGGCATTATGGAGCAAGTGCCACAAGGCAGTGGCGGTGTCACTTGTCTCGACGTTGACAAGGGGAAAACGGAGGTGACCGGCTGATCGCTTGAAGGTAGTCTCGATCCTATGAAAGTTCCTGACCTTCCTCCTGATTTCACATTTAAGATGCTCACACCGACGGATGAGGAATTTGAGTTCTCATTCCAGGCGAAGAAACAGGCTCTCGGCCCTCACATCATTCAGCAGTGGGGATGGGATGAAAAATTCCAGCGCGAAGTCCACGTTCAACGATTGCGCGAGAAGCCAGTTTGTCAGATCGAGATGAATGGACGGCCAATTGGGTGTTGGCTCGAAAATTCTTGCCCACTGCTTCGAACTTGCGGACGGCGAAGACCTCCCCGTTCGCCTTGAATATCTTCTGTGGAACCCAGTTGGTAGCCTCTACCGACGACATGGTTTCGTTGAAGTGGGACGCACTTCAACCCACGTCCTCATGGAGCGACCAAAGCGACTCAGCTCCCGGTAGAGGGCCTTGAACGCGACGGCCGACCTGACCGGATTGGCGGTGGGCTTTGGCGGAGGGATGGGCTGGTCGCACTCGGCTGCGCGCGGTCTCTGACAGGCGGCGTGGAATCCGTGAACCGGCGGCCGGTCAGGCGAGGCGATCCTGCAACTCATTGAGGAGCCAACTCCCTGCCCGTCCGAGGGCGCGGTCCCGCATCCGGGCGGCGTAAATCATTAACGGACCTCGCGCGCGGTCAGGGTCGTCTTCGATGGCGAGAGAGACGAGGCGCCCTTCGGCCAGATGCGGCGATACGAGATACTCGGGCATACGGCACCATCCAAGCCCCGCCAGCAGGAAGTCCAGTCGCCGCCCGAGGTCCACAAAGCGCCAGGCCCTGGTTCCGATGATGCCGTAGCCAGGATCATCGGGGGCGGCCGGATCGGAAAGGACGAGTTGCGTATGCTCTTCCAAATCAGCGGCTGTCACTGGCCGGGCCAGCTTCGCCAATGGATGCGTTGGCGACACCACCGGAACAAGGTCGATGCCAAGGAGGGGCCGAGCTGCGACATCTTCAGGCACGCCCGGCAGCAGGGTGCAGAGCGCGAGCGCCGCGTCTCCGCGCCGCAATCTTCGCTCGGCCCCGCCCAGCCCCTCGGTTGAAAAGCTCACGGGGAGGGAAGGAAACTCGGCCCGCAGCGCATCCAGGCTGTCGATGAAGGCGGCAGTAGGCACCAGCGGGTCGATCGCGACCGCCAGTTCGGGTTCGAGCCCGTCGCGTATTCCGGCGGCGACTACCTCGAATTGGGCGACGCCGGACAGAACTGTGCGCGCTTTTGCCACCAGCACGCGGCCCACGTCGGTCAGCACCGGGCGGAATCCCGAGCGGTCGAATAAGGAGACGCCTTGGACGGCCTCCAGTGTCGCGACGGCTTGGCTGATAGCGGATTGCGCGCGCCCGAGCCTGCGGCCTGCGGCGGAGAAGCTGCCCGTATCCGAGATAGTCACAATGATCCGCAACTGGTCGAGGGTAAGGTTACCGATCATCCATCATCCTAACAGATAAAGATCATCATATTTTTATCACTTCTTCTGATCCTTTTCAACGAATAATAGTGTCGCTCATGCGACCGACTTTCTTTGACAATAATGGAGGCGGACCCGGTTTCTTCCTGAAATCGGGGACTATGCGCGATACCTGGTGCGAACTGGAAACCTGTCTGCGCGGGCTAGCGGCGACGTTCGCCGAGCGACCACGCGCAATCCTTGCCGCCCAACGCTCGCTATGCCCAACCGCGCGAGGACCATCTGCAGCCGCTGATGGTAGCGGCCGCAGTCGCCTCCGTGTGCGGTTCACTTCCACGGTCATGCCCTCGGCAAGCCGATTTCCGGCTTCCGCTTCGGTTGACCCCAACCCGACTTAAATCTCAACGAAGGAACAACCATGACCAAGCTTCTTGTCGTCGAAACCAGCCCGCGTGGCGACCGTTCGATCTCGCGTAACATGACCCTGCGCTTCGTCGCCGAATGGGGGACCGCGCATCCCGGTGGAATCGTCCTAAACCGCGATCTCGCAGAAACCGCTCTGGCGTTCGTTGATGCGCCGTGGTTGCAGGCTTACTTCACGCCACCCAAGCAGCAGACGGCTGCAATGAAAGAGGCGCTGAGCCTGTCCGACGAGCTGGTCGCGGAGTTCCTTGCAGCCGATCACATCCTCATCGCCACGCCGGTCCACAACTACAACATCCCCGCCACGCTCAAGGCGTGGGTCGATCATATAGTCCGCAAGGGTAAGACGCTGGGATTCAACGGCGAGGGCCTGGTTACGGGCAAAAAGGCGACGGTGCTGATCGCGAGTGGAGGTGTTTACACCGAAGGTTCGCCGATCCGCGACCGCGACATCGCGCCCCAGTACCTGCGCCTGATCCTCAACGTGATCGGAATCACCGACGTGACTGTGGTGGCGGGTGGTGGCGCCAAAGCTGTTGACCTGGGCGAAGCGACGATGGAAGGTTTCATTGCAACTCTCCAGCCCGAGATCGATGCAGCGGTTGCTCGAGCGATCTAATGTCCAGCGGTTACATCAAGGAATGCGGGAGAGACCCGTAGCGCCTTTCTTTCTTCGTCGCTAGAAAAACACGGCTATTGCACCGTGGGCATTGGCTGACTTTGGACGCCCAGGATGTCGTGGGCGTCTTTTGTCGTTATTTTTGCTGATCGTCCGAAGCGCGTCGCAGTCCATCGCTGACCTCCAAAATCAGTGTTGAATCTGATTTGCACCTCTGGGAAATCCCAAACCGTTCAATCGTCACTATGGCCTAGTATGGGTCCTTCATGTTCAGATCGATACGAATAGAGCGCTGACCACTTTTGTAACAACAGGGTCGTCAGTCCAGACCCCAATCAAGCCGACACATTGAACATTGGCCGTTCGCGCCGTCGGCTGGACATCACGGAATAAGGCCCGTGGTCCGATAAGCCTGGATCGTCCGGTCATAGATGCCGATATTCTGGCAGCCGCGCGCGATGAGCTGCGCGCCTTCGATGGCGGCAAAGATTGCCATCGCGTGTTCCTGCAATTGTTCCTCGCTCGCCGCAGGTTCAGCTCTCGCCAAGACTTGCTTGATCCAGCCCACGTTCATCTCGGCGAACCTGTCCACTTCAGTCCGAACCTCGATCGGAAGATCATCGAACTCGGCACTCATGATGCCGCACAGGCACATGCGATTGTCGTTAGTCAGTGCCGAGCGAAAGATCTCGGTATATCGATCCATGCACAATGAGGGGTCGTCGGAGCTGGCCAGCAGCTCCGCCAGATAGGCCGCCCCATCTTCAGTGTAACGGCGGGCCAATGCAGCCCCAAGATCGCCTTTTGTGGGGAAATGGTAGTGCACGCTGGCGCTTTTGATCCCGACCTCTTTTGCTAGCTCGCGAAAGCTGAGCGCATTGTAGCCGCGCGCCTGCACCGTTGCCTTTGCGGCAGTCATCAGCGCCTCATGCATATCTGTTTTGGTTTTAGCCATCGTAACTCCGTACCTATCACTCGATAGATAGTTGTTGACGCCGATAAAGGGAAGGGATAGATGGCAAAGCGTTATCTATCTATCGATAGACAGTTAAAGGAACCGTGTTATGAAAATCTTCGACCGCCCCGGCTTTCCCAATCCGGCTCGCATCCGCATCGTCCTCGCCGAGAAGGGGCTCGAGCCGCAGGTCGAGTTCGTCTCCGTCGACCTCATCGCCGCCGAACACAAGCAGCCGGCCTTTCTTGAAAAGAACCCGTCCGGCGTGCTGCCGGTCCTGCAGCTCGACGATGGTGCGTATATTGCCGAGGCGACCGCCATCACCGAATATCTCGACAATCTCGACGGCCACCCGAAGCTCACCGGCCAAACGCCGAAGGAAAAAGCCGTCATCCATATGATGCAGAAACGGGCCGAAACCGAGCTGCTCGACGCGGTCGGCAACTATTTCCATTACGCGACGCCTGGTCTTGGCCCCGCACTGCAAGTGTTCAAGAGCCCCGAATGGGCCGGCCGTCAGGATTGGGGCAACCGCCAGCGCGATCGGGCTCTCGGCGGCATGAAGTATTTCGACACGGTGTTGCAGAGCCATCCCTACGTCGCTGGCGATGCGTTCTCGATGGCCGACATCACAGTCTTTGCCGGGCTGATGTTCGCCGATGCTGCCGGCATTGCCGTGCCGGAGGATTATTCCGCGCTGAACGCCTGGCGCGCGAAAGTCTGCGAGCTGCCAAGCGTCAAGAACCGCAGCGGCCAGACGTTCGTCACTGAGGATCTGCGTCGGCTCGGGTTCTGATCATACGAGGTTATCCACGCCTGCACCGAGGCAGAGCGGCTCTTCGCTCCTCCCCTTAGAGCATTGAGCCAGCTCCGCCGCGCACGCGGGTGCGGTCGATGGCTCTAATCCTTGTTCACTTCCCGGCTTTTTCGTCAGGCTCCTCGGCATGCCTCTCAGCTTCCCGGATGGCGATCTTCCTGCTGTGATCGGTCCGCGCCTGATCGAGTTCTCTCATTGTGGGAAGATCCCGGATAGCCAGACTCTTAGCATCGTTCTCAGTGCTTCGGCTTTTTGTGGACCGATGCCGCGGCTTCTTTGCTTCACCGAGTTCGTCAACTGCGCGTGCTTCCTCGGCCGGCACCGCGAGATCGGTGCGTGCGGCGGCGGCATGGGCGATCAATTCCTTCGCGGAGGGATTGCCGTCCGGACGCTTGCCGTTGGCGCCGAAGTCGTGGCGATCACTGGCGGTAAAGGGCGTGGCGTTGTTTTGTCTCGACATTCAAATGCCTCTTTTTTTATTGTGAAGTCACGACATGCCGTTCGCGCGGCCACGTCTTTTCGCGGTGGGCTTCCTGCTTGTCGAGAACGAAGGCGAAGGCAGCGCATATCCGCCCCTTTCGCGCTGTCAGATCTTGTTGGTGAGATGCATCCGGCCGTCGATTACAAAATCGCGCAGGATGAAGAGCCGATCGAAGGCCCGTCGTGGGAGGGCAGCCGCTTGAGCAGGGTCGTCCGGATCGAGCAGACGGCGCTCGCTGATCTCTTGGCAGTAATGAATGCGACGCTGGAGCCGTCCCGATGACCGCCGTCGAAAATCGGATGTCCCGGGTTTTCGCTGGTGGCCGGGCAGGAACACGGCGCAGCCGCGCCGACGGAAATGGTGACGGACGGACTTGCCTCATAAATCCGGCGACAGTTCATTGTGAACCTTGCGCACGCCCTTGGTTCTCAGCGTAATCTCCTCGGCAAGTGATACCTCCGCTTTCATATGCACCCATCCGGCCAGCGTGATGTCGCGGCCGCGCGCGGTGACGAAGATATAGCTGGAGTCGAGATCGCCGGCGTCGGCGAGCGCGCTGTCGACGGCCGATTCAAGATCGCCCTGGTCGGGGCGGCGGGCAGCCGCGCGGACCGCGACGCTGAGATATTTTCTGTCGACTGCCATTGTTTCGGCTCCTGCATTGGCCCTTCCGGGTGTAAAAGTCTACCGGCGGATATCCTGCGCCGTCAGGATATATCGGTCTTTGCCGCCGCGGCCGTAGGCATGGGTGGCGGCTTCCAGAATGCTCTCGCGAGCCCTGTCGAAGGCTCCCAGGCACTCGTCCTCCGAGCGGCCGGACCGGCTTGCGGTCGGCAAGGCATCGGCTTCGACTAAAAACCGGATTTCGAACATGCCGTCATACCCTGAGAAGCGGACTGCATTGCGGCTCTCGTCAAAACTGCGGCTTTTATTGGGAAAGGTCAGTGTCACGCATTCTCTCCCGGAGGGTTGGTAATGTCCAATTCATTTGGACCGTCGCAGAGCATGCTATTAGGGACGTAGTAGCGGTCTCGCCTGAGGCGCATCCGGGCTCTGGCCGGATGCCTGTGTTACAGATGTAGAGACACCCTCATCCTGCGCCCGGGAGCCCTAATTCCCGCGAACGGCTGCATCTTCGCAGCTCTACTCCTATAGAAATATGGGGGTGCGGCATTCGAATTGCAATGTAGGTACGATGTGCTGTTCGATCTCGGAACAAGTCTCATCGCACTCCTGTACAGATCTGAATTGCACGGCTGTGCCTGAAGAGCATCGCGCGCTTCCACAATAAGGTTTCGCATCTGTGGCAATCGCATCGCGAGGCGTCTGCGTCCGCCCTCCCGCCGGTTGGATCGCCATCTGTTTTGATCCCCAGGCTATGCCCGTGAGTATAGGCTTCCTCTCCCTGACTGGCCCGGCGGCATTGTCGCGGTCAACGTGCATCTTTCTGTTCGGCAGCGGCGCAGAGAAATCTCTCCGCACATTAAGTCATTTTGCGCAGCGACAGATCCCCAGCAGGACGCTTCCTCGATCACTTGATCCGCCGGGAAAGCGGATAATCTGGCGCGTCGTAAAGCGCGCGGATCTGATTGTGGTCGAAGCGCGCCTCGTCTACTTCCAACAGAGAGCCTCGCTGCTGCGTGCCAGGCAGGTCTTCGACCGCGAAGCGGAGCGCCTCGGCGGCCGTTTCGAAACGCCTATAACGAAGTCCGCTACGTCCGCGTATCGCTTTGCCCGCATAAAGTCCTGCTCCCTCTATGTAATCGAATCTGGTCACGTGGTTGTCCTCCAGGTTCGGGAAGGGAGTTCTACCCGCGCGGCATCTCTGATTTCGCGCTCGGTGTCTCGAAGCTCGCGCTTGCGCCGCTGCATCCTCTTTCGAAGGTTCAGGAGCTTTTCGGCATTTGATCCTGCTTCGGCGCAGGGCACGCGAAAGAGCTTTTCCGCGGATTGTCGGGGGGTATGATTTATCATTTGTTCCTCGAATAATGAGTGCGATAGCGCGCCCACTCGCAGTGAGTTTGGTTTGATGGCGCGCCAGCTTGCTATTTCTTGCCGAGATTTGCCGGGTTGCCGCTTGCAAGCTTAACCTGCGCGCCGGATGGGGCTGGTGCCGCTGCTGCTGTCTTGTCTTTCTTGGGCTTGCGGATCTCTCGGTTGCTGCGCATTTGGCCTTTAGCCATTGGTTTCTCCTTGGGCGCCCGGATAGGTGTCGGCGCTATTTAACTGCTTGAATTTGGTTTGGCGTTTCTTCCGAAACGGCCCTATTGCCGCGGGAGCGTAAGGCCCGGAGGGATGCTGGCATGCGGGTTTTCCAATGGGAGCCGAAATCGGGAAATATCGTCGTGCTCGCTAGAGGCAGACTTCGCTGGGAGTCTCGGCCAACGGCGGTTTCCAGGAGCGTGCACAGATCCGCGTGATCACGATATGCGAACGTACTCGTTCGAACCAGGTTTCGTGAAAGGCATGCGGAATATTCGTTGGAAGACATCGCGTCCTCCTTTTGTTTGGGTAAGGCCGTCCACCGAGACGGCGGTTCCTGTGGCACGGCTGTTGACGTCCAAGACGCGCCTGTATCGCCGTTTGGGCAGGCTATTGTCATTTTCCTGCACGTTACGAACCGATCGCACCGTCTGCGATGCCCATTTCGCCGGATCTAGGCGCGGTCGAAGCCGTGATATCGATATTATTGCGGCTGACGCGTAAAAATTCGCATTGTCAAAGCACATACCGCAGCGCGATGCCTTGAGCTTCCATCACGGCGAAGACCCGACCGCATCTTGCAGCTCGATGTTATCACATTACGAGATCTCGAAAACGATCCTGTCATCGGAGCGGTGGTGGATGCCAGTCATGAGAAGCTCAATTCCCAGAAAACAAAAGGCCGGGCATGGACCCGACCTCTCACAGTCATTCGGCTTAGCTGCCAGTACATCCGTGGTCAGCGGAGCGAATGACGAATTCATGCCGCCTGAAGGTTGTCAGCGGAGCTCTTGCCGGACTTTCCATCCTGCACGGCGTCGTAGCTGATCTTCTGGCCGTCCGAAAGCGAACGCATTCCCGCGCGCTCCACAGCAGAGACATGGACAAACACGTCTATGCCGCCGTTGTCAGGCTGGATGAAGCCGAAGCCCTTGGTGGGATTAAACCACTTTACAGTGCCAGTATTCATTGCGATTTCCTTCCCCAGCAATCGTTGTGGGTCCCGCGATGCATTGCGGGATAAGATCGATTATTTGAGAGGAAATCCAACGGGAGCATAAGGCTCTGGAACGACATCACAAGCAATGGTCGATGTCCTATATGTACGCTCAATTTTTGATTTTACAATGGGCAATGCGGAAATTGACAGTACGCACCCAAGCCACGCGCTATTTGCTGGAACCAGAAATGCAGCCGCTTGCTGCGCCGGCTTTTATCACGCGCGGATGAGCAGCATTTCCCAAATACATGAAATCGCTTCTCTATTTCATGAGGTGCCAGGATATCAACCGACATCTACGGCTCGAATCTCATCTAGGCCATGGAAGGTGGATGGCTGCGTATCGTTGGTAACGGTCTCGGACTGCTCCGCGCGCAATCCGCTTGATATGGCTCTTGCACCTCCGCCGCGCAGCGCCGCCTCAGCTTCTTTCCGAACCGTCTATCGATCTCGTCTGGCGACACGATCAATCTCCGCGTTCAAGGAGCGATGCTCCGCCGGGCGGCGGAGCAAAGATCGGCAGTAGAAATTCAGTTCTTGACCGTATCTTCGAGGAAGAAGCGGCCGAGCGGGTTCTGGTAGAAGTTCTCGATATTCTTGCGCGAGACGTTGATATAGGGGCTGTAGTAGAGGTCGACCCAGTTGACGTCGTCCTTCGCCACCTTCTGCAGATCGATATACATCTGTTCACGCTTCTTGGGATCGAGCTCCAGGCGAGCCTTGGCGACCAACTCCTTCACGGTCTCGTTCTTGTAGTTGGTCGAATAGTTGTTGTTGGAATCGTGGCCGAGCACGAAGGTCGTTTTTTGGTCCGGGTCGAGAATGTCGTTGGTCCAATAATTGACCGAGATGTCATAGTCTCCGGCGACCGTCATATCCCATTCCTGGCTGGGATCGACCTTCTGCAGGTTGGCGGTGATGCCGGCTTTCTGCAATTGCTGCTGCACCAGCACGGCCGTCTGCTCGTCGACTTCGTCGCCCGCGCGGAGAAGATAGGTCAGCGTCAGGTTGGAAACGCCGGCCTCTGTCAGCATCTTCTTGGCTTTGTCCGGATCGTAGGGGCGTTGCAGGTTGTCGGCATAGTGATAAAGCGCGCCCTTCGGAATGTAGGAATTGGCAACCGCACCCTGGCCGAAGGTGACGGCGTCGACGATCGCTTTCTTGTCGATGGCGAGGTCGAGGGCCTGGCGGACTTCCTTCTTGCCGAGCTCACCATGCGCGTGGTTGATCAGAAGATGATCCTCACGGGTCGAAGCGTCGATATCGACATTGAGGTTGGGGTCCTTCTTCAGCTCCGCCACGCGGGAGAAGGGCACGAAGATCGCTGCATCGAGCTGGCCGGCCTGGACGTTCAGCATACGGGTATTGTCGTCCGGCACGGAGATCCATTCGACGCCATCAAGCTTCACACGGTCGGCCTGCCAGAAATAAGGGTTCTTCTTGAGGATGATACGGTCACCGCGCCGCCATTCGTCGACGACGAAGGCACCGGAACCGATCGGCTTTTCGCCATAGGCGTCGGGGCCGAGCGATTCCATGCCCTTCTTGGAGATGACGGAGGCATTCGGCAGCGCCAGCGTCGACAGGAAGGGTGCGGAGGCGTGTTTGAGCTTGATCGTCAGTGTATGCGCGTCGGTTGCGACCGCGGTATCGATCACCTTGTAGGAATCGCTCCAGAGCGAGGCCGCGTCGTCGCGGATGCGCAGCAGGCTGAAGGCGGCATCCTCGGCCGTCAGCGGCGAGCCGTCGGAGAATTTCGTGTCGCGGATCTTAAAGACATAGGTCAGGCCATCGTCGGATGCAGTCCAACTTTCGGCGAGACCGGGCTCCAGCTTGGTGCCGGTTTTGTCGACGCGGATCAGCACGTCGTAGACGTTCGAGAAGACCCAGTTGTCGATGTTCTGCGCCGTCTTGATCGGATCGAACGTCGTCGAATCCTCGCGGCGGCCGATGGTCAGAACGCCTGCTGCTTCGGCATAGCTTGCAGTGAGAGTAAGGCCGGCGACGATGGCCGCAAGCCCAATTGATTTCCATCTGCTGGTCATAAGATCGTTCCCTTGGTTGTTATGGCATGCGTTTGAATGGCAGGATTTCGCCAACTCTCCTTTCGCTTCGAAGATCGGTGTCGGCGAAGAGCGGCTTGTCTGGATCGATGTCCGGGATGGCGGCGATGAGCGAGGCCGTATAGGCATGTTTCGGCCGCATGAAGACCTCCTCGGACGCGCCTTCCTCGACGATTTCGCCGCGATACATGACGATGGTGCGTTCGCAAAGATTGCGGACGATGGCGAGGTCATGGGCGATGAAGAGTAGGGTCAGGTTCATCTTCCGCGTCAGCTCGCGGAAGAGCTCGATGATCTGCGCTTGTATGGTGACGTCGAGAGCGGCGACGCATTCGTCGGCGATGATGAGCGTGGGATCGACGGCGAGTGCTCGAGCGATACCGGCGCGCTGGCACTGGCCGCCGCTCATGCTGCGCGGCTTGCGATTGACAAATTCGCGCTCCAGGCCGACGAGGTCCAGCAGTTCGCCGACGCGGGCGGGAATATCGGCCGATACGACCTTGCCCTGCACTTTAAGCACTTCGGAAATCATCTCGCCGATCGTCAGCCGCGGGTTGAGCGCATTGTAGGGGTCCTGGAACACCATGGCCGCCTCGCGCCGCAGCTTGATGAGCCCCGCCGTTCTCTGCTGCGCCAGGTCGACCCCGCCGAAGGTGATGTGCCCGGAGGAGAGCGGCGTCAGGCCAAGAATAGCACGAGCAAGCGTGCTCTTGCCGCTGCCGGATTCGCCGACGATCCCCACGGTTTCGCCCGGCATTACCCGCAAGCTGACGCCGCAGACGGCGTTGACGGTTCTTTTACTGCTGCCCTTGAGAAAGCCGCTGCCGACATTGAAGCGGACGTGAAGATCGTCGATTTCAAGGAGGGGTTTGAGGGACGTAGCGCCTTTCGTGGGTTCCCTGACGGATGCTGTTTCATCGGGCATCGACGGATGGCTGTTGATCAGGTCGACCGTATAGGGATGCCCCGGTTGTGACAGAAGTGCCCGTTTCGGACCTTCCTCCAGCAGCTTTCCGCCGCGCATCACGGCGATCCGGTCGCAGGTTTGGGCGACGATGCCGAGATCATGGGTGATGAGGATGATGGAGAGGCCGCGCTTGTCGCGTATGTCGATCAAGAGGCTGAGAATCTGCGCTTGGATGGTGACATCGAGCGCGGTCGTCGGCTCATCGGCGATCAGGATCTTCGGATTGCAGGAAAGTGCTACGCCGATCATGGCGCGCTGGCGCATTCCGCCGGAAAATTCGTGCGCATAGCTGTCATATTGCCTGACAGGATCGGGAAAGCCGACCTGGCCAAGGATCTCGGTTGCCGCCGCGCGGGCCGCGCGAGCATTGAGGCCCTGATGATAGCGGATGCCCTCGGCGATCTGGTCACCGATACGCATGACGGGATCGAGATGGCTCGTCGGGTTCTGGAAGATCATGCCGATCTCGCCGCCGCGCACCTCAAGCATCTCCGCATCGCTGACCTCGGTCAATTCCCGTCCTTCGAGGCGGATCGAGCCGCTTTCGATCTTCAGCAGCGAGGACGGCAGCAGCCGCACGAGCGAACGGCACAGGAGGCTCTTGCCAGAGCCGCTCTCGCCGACAAGACCGAGGATTTCGCCCTTATCGAGATCAAGCGAGACGTCATCAATCAGCGTGCGTGTGCCGTTGTCGAGATGGGCTTTAACAACGAGATTGCGGACGGAAAGGACGGGCGCGCTCATTCATGCACTCCGAGCAATTCGCCGAGCGCATCGCCCAGCATGCTGAAGCCGAAGGCGAGGCAGACAATGGAAAGGCCGGGAAAGAGCGTGATCCACCAGGCTGTGGTGATGAAGCTCTGGCCTTCGGCGACCATGACGCCCCACTCGGCGATCGGCGGCTGCACGCCGAGGCCGAGATAGCTGACCGCCGCGCCGCTCAAGAGCACGAGCACCGCGTCCGACATGGAAAAGACGATCGAGCCGGCAATAGCGTTTGGCAGCAGATGACGGAACATGATGCGCGGCCGGCTGAAGCCGAGGCTGGCGGCGGCAACCGCGTAGTCGCTGCCCTTCAGGACCAGCATCTGCGCGCGGATGAGGCGGGCATAGGAAACCCAGCCGACCAGCGCCATGGCGATGTAAAAGCTGCTCAGTCCCGGTCCGAGGATGGCAATGATCGACAGCATCAACACCAAAAACGGGAAAGCGAGGATGACATCGACGATGCGCATGAACAGCGCATCGACGATGCCGCCGAAGAAGCCCGCGATAGTGCCGACCGTGGTGCCGATCAGAAAGGGGAAGAACACTCCGATGACCGCGATCTGCAGATCTATACGCGCGCCCCAGATGACGCGCGACAGGATATCGCGGCCGAAATTATCCGTCCCGAAAGGGTGCGGCAGCGACGGAGCCTGCAGGCGCACATCGGCATTCTGGAAGATCGGATCATAGGGCGCGACGATGGGGGCGCAGATCGCAAGAATTAGGAAGAACAGCAGGATACCGCCGCCGAGCGTCAGCGTTAGGTGTTTTCCAAGAAATTTTCTCCAGGCGCCAGAAGAGTGGGCGATCGCTTCGACATTCATAGCGTCACCCGCGGGTCGGCTGCAACGGTCACGATATCGGCTAGGAAATTGACAAGCACGGTAGCGCAGGCAAACACCATCGCGACACCCTGGACGACCATGTAGTCGCGGGAGAAGATGGCGCGCACCAAAAGTTGACCCATGCCGGGCAGAGCGAAGACACTTTCGACGACGACGGTTCCGCCGATCAGCCAGCCGATGTTGACGGCAAGCAGATTGATCGATGGCACCAGCGAGTTCGGCACGACATGCCGCCAGAAGACGATGCCTTCCGGCATGCCGCGGGCACGAGCAGCGGTCGCCACGTCCGATTTGAGGGATTCGATCATCGCAGCCCGCAGGCTGCGGGTCAGCACCGTCGAGAGCGACAGCGCGACGGTCAGAGCCGGCAGGATGAGATGGGCGACCTTGTCGACGATCGTCGATCCATAGCCCGACACCGGCAAGACGCCGAGCTGGACGCTGAACAGGATGATCAACATCAGCCCCAGCCAGAATGGCGGAAAGCCGATGCCGAAAGTTGAGACGATGCGAACGATATGATCCGGCGCGCGGCCGGCATTGCGCGCGGCAATCGCGGCCATCGGTACGGCGATCAGGATCGACAGGATGACGCTTGAGACGACTAGGGCAACCGTCGGTTCGATTCGGGTGGCGATCAGCGGCAGCACGTCGATCTTGTATAGGATCGACTTGCCCATCTCGCCGTTGCCGAGATTCTTGATGAAATAGAAGTATTGCAGCCACATCGGCTGGTCGAGGCCATACTGCGCGCGGATATTGGCAAGCGCCGTCGGCGTCGCGCGCGTGCCGAGGATGTTGCGCGCGGGATCGCCGGGAATCAGGCGCACCAGAACGAAGGTAATGACGCTGATGCCGAAAATGACCGGCAGGAACTGCAGCGGCCGTGTCAGAATGAATTTATAGCGATGCATGGCGGCGATCGCCCCTTTGTCGTCGTCGGGTTTGGATCACCTTATCGTGCATCAGCTTGCCCTGTGCCGCGACAGGAAATCGAGAAGTGCCGGATAGTAGTCCTGCGGATTTTCGTAGAAGGGCATGTGACTGGCATTGGCGAAGACCTTGAGCTCGGCATCTTGCAAGGCGAGCTTCATTCGAAGCGCGCAGGCTGGCGTCAGTTCGTCATGCTCGCCCGTTGTGATCAGTACGGGCATGGGCAGACGCGGCAGGTCGGGAATGCGGTTCCAGTCCCTGAGATTGCCGATATAGAGAAATTCGTTCGGCCCCTGCATCGTCTCGTAGGGATCCATGTTCCAATCGTCCAGCGAGCGGCGAACCGGCGCCGGCCATTCCGGCAGACGACAGACATGGCGATAGTTGAGGATGGTGACAGCCGCGAGATATTCGGGATGATTGTAAGTTCCCTGCGCCTCGTGCTTCTGCATCATGGCGACGGTTTCCTGGCCAAGTGCGGCGCGCAGCCGCTCCAGTTCGGAAATGAGATGCGGCATGTCCGCAACGGTGTCTTCGAGGATCAGCGTCTGCAGGTTCTCGGGATAGGTGAGTGCATAGTCGATCGCCAGCCAGCCGCCCCAGGAGTGGCCGAGCATATGCACCTTGCCGAGGCCGAGCGCTTTGCGGACCGTCTCCGTCTCCTCGACATAACGGCCGATGGTCCATAGGCCCTTATCCGTCGGTCGGTCGGAGGCACCGGTGCCGAGCTGATCGAAGGCGACGACACGATAGCCCTTGTCGATCAGGCAGGAGTGGGCTTCGCGCAAATAGTCGCACGGCAGGCCTGGACCGCCGTTCAGGCAGAGGATGGTTTCGGGCCCGCTCCCGAAACTGTAGGCGACCACCTTGTAGCCATCGACTTCGATGTCGTGCCGCGCCTCGGGCGGGATTTCACGCCACATTGACAACTCCGGTGAAAGATTCTGCTTGCTCAATATTTGAGCATGGCTAAATTTTTACCTTAAACCGCGATCGGCACCAGCTATAAGAAGTGATAGGTTGGGAGGCCGGAAGCACAGATGGGAACCGCGCCATGCTCGACCAAATCGGAACCATCAGACGTCAGTTCACGGCGCATCAGACATTGGACGGCCGCATCGACCATGTCTTCGAGGCCATGAAGGCAATCGGCTTCGAGGCGTTGATCTACGATTTTACGCCGGTGCCCTACGATCTCGACGGCAAGATCATGATCCCGTCGCTCCTGAAGCTGCGAAATATCTCGGACGATATGCACGAATACTGGTTCGATCGCGGCTATTTCCGCATCGATCCCGTGCAGCAGGTCGCCCTGCGCACCTCGGCGCCTTTCTTCTGGAATTACGATTCCAACGCCGATACGCTGATCAAGCGCTTCATGAGCGAGGATACTGCTCCCGTCGCTCGCTATCTCAGTGAGCGCGACATGTCGACAGGTGTTACCGTACCGGTGCACATGCCTCGCGGCGATTACGCCACCGTCACCGGCATCCGGTTCGGCAGCAACAAGGAATTCGAGCGTGATGCCCTGCGCTACATCGCCGACTTCAATCTGCTCGCCCATGTCTTCCACGAGGCAGCCTATTCGCTCTTCGATGCCGGAGCACTCAGCGTCGGCAAGATCCGGCTGACGGAGCGGGAGAGGGAATGCCTGCGCTACTCCGCCGAAGGCTATTCCGCCAAGGAGATTTCACGCATCATCGATCGCTCCGTGCCGACGGTCGTCATGCATCTTAACGCCGCGGCAAAGAAGCTCGGTGCCAAGAACCGCACGCAGGCCGTCGTCCGCGCCACGCATTATCGCCTGTTGGACGAGCGGCTATCCTATAACTTGTGATAGCTGCCGCCTTCGCGTGGGTCGCGTTATGGTCTTGTCCGTCAAAGCCTAGAGATGGAGAAGCCCGTGGCTGCAGCCCCGACACAGGAAGCCTTTCTGCCCTTTCGCGAGTACCGGACATGGTATCGCATCACCGGCTCGCTCGATTCCGGCAAGCTGCCGCTCGTCGTCGCCCATGGCGGCCCGGGCTGCACCCATGATTATGTCGACAGCTTCAAAGGTATTACCGAGATCGATGGCCGCCCTGTGATCCACTACGATCAACTCGGCAACGGCAATTCCACGCGCCTGCCTGAAAAGGGTCCCGACTTCTGGGCGCCGGTACTCTTCCTCGAAGAACTCGATGCGCTCCTGAAGCATCTCGGCATTGAGGATCGTTACGCCTTTCTCGGCCAGTCCTGGGGCGGCATGCTGGGTGCCGAACATGCCGTGCGCCAGCCAAAAGGTCTGAAGGCGCTCGTCATCGCCAATTCGCCGGCCAACATGCATACCTGGGTCGCGGAGGCGAACCGCCTTCGCGAGGAACTGCAGCAGGATGTGCAGGACAGGCTGCTGAAACACGAGCAAGCCGGCACGATCACCGATCCCGAATACATTGCCGCTTCCCGCGTCTTCTACGACCGCCATGTCTGTCGTGTTGTGCCTTGGCCGCCGGAAGTCGCCCGTACCTTCGCTATCATGGACGAGGATAATACCGTCTACCGCAACATGAACGGCCCGACCGAATTTCATGTCATCGGCACGATGAAGGACTGGACGATCGAAGACCGGCTTCCCCTCATCGAAGCGCCGACCCTACTGATCTCGGGCAAATATGACGAGGCAACGCCGCTGGTGGTCAGACCTTACGTTGACCGCGTCAAGGGCTGCGAATGGGTGCTCTTTGAGAATTCAAGCCACATGCCGCATGTCGAGGAGAGGGACCTCTGCTTGAAAACCGTCTCGGAATTCTTGAATAGGCATGATTGATCGGGTCGACCTGTCGACGTCGATCGGACTATATCCGCCAAACTGGTGCTTCCCGCGCGCCTCGGTTGGTCCGGACTTGAAGCGTCCACCCCAGGGCTGCGTGGGCGAGAGACAGGGCGCCTGATAATGCGCCTGCAATTTCTTTCATGAGGGCCGCAAGTGCCGGCAGCGCTGGATCGTTTGTCAGCAGACGGCGGATTTGGGTGGCCACAATTCGCTCCAAGCTGGATTTCGGCCGCCGGACAGACCGCACGAGCGGACGGCACGCTGGGAGGAGCAATACGATCTGACAAAAGCAGTTGAGATTGCTCTCGATATCGGTGTAGCAATCGGTCTCCAAGGAACCCATCGTCATGCCATCCGCAATTCCCAATCCTTTCGTAACGCGGCTTTCGCCGCCGCCTATTCCCTCGGTCTTTGCGTGGGCGCGCGACTATGCCGGTGCTTGCGGGCCATTGATCGACCTGTCACAGGCCGTTCCCGGCTATCCTGCCCATCCCGAGATGCTGCGCCTCCTTGGCGAAGCGGCGGCATCGCAGGCCATGACGGGCTATGGGCCGATCGAGGGAGAAATGGTGCTGCGCGAAGCCTATGCGCGGCACGTGAGCGGCATGTACGGCGCGCCGATCCAGGCCGGCAATATCCATATCACTTCCGGCTGCAATCAGGCCTTCATGTGTGCCGCCATCGCCCTTGCCGGTGCCGGCGACACGATCGCACTCACAAATCCCTTCTATTTCAATCATGAGACGACCTTGTCCATGCTTGGCATCAAGCGCATGCTTGTCGAGTGTGATGCGGCCAGCGGCTTCCTGCCGGATATCGCGTCGGCCGAGCAGGCGCTTGCAGCCGGAGCGCGGGCGCTTGCTGTCGTCACGCCGAACAACCCGACCGGGGCCGTCTATCCGCCGTCATTGCTGCATGATCTTTTTGCGCTGTGCCGGAGATATGGCGCTTGGCTTGTGTTGGACGAGACCTATCGTGACTTTCTTCCGGGTGATTACGGCCGGCCGCATGCGCTTCTGTCCGAGCCCGGCTGGGAGGAGACGCTCGTTCTGCTTTACAGCTTCTCGAAATCGTTCTGTATCCCCGGTCACAGGCTGGGGGCGGTGACGGCGGGGCCTAAGCTTTTGGGCGAGATCGCCAAGATCATGGACAATATGCAGATTTGCGCCCCGCGCTCCGCCCAAGTGGCGGTAGCTGCCGCCTTGCCGGTGCTTGCAGATTGGCGGGCAGGCAATCGGCTCGAGATCGCCCGCCGAGCGGAGGCGCTGAAGGCCGTTCTGTCTGATCTGCCTGGTTGGGACATCGCCGCGATCGGTGCCTATTTCGCGTTCGTGCGCCACCCCTTCGCCGACCAATCTTCTGCCGAGGTGGCCGAGAGGCTGGCAAAGCAGGCGGGTATCGTCAGTATCCCCGGAAGCTATTTCGGTGTGGGACAGGAACGCTATCTGCGGCTTGCCTTTGCCAATGCCGACGCGGCGTCCATTGGGCTCCTGTCCGATCGCCTTCGTTGAAACAATGCTAGTTGGTATGAGCGAGATCAGCCGCGGCGCCGAGCTTACGATAGCCACCGTCCCAGTATAAGAGCGGGCTGGTATGGCGTCGGACGTCGATGGCGCAGACCCGGCCGATCAAGATCACATGGGAGTGATGGTGTATCGCTTTCTCCAGCTCGCAATCCAACACTGTCAAAGCATTTTCCAGCGCGGCCGCCCCGGTTTTCAGGTGATACCAACCGGCATCGCGGTAGCGCTCGGCGCCGCGGCGCCCACCAAGGCCGGCAAAGGACCGTGCGATATGCTGCTGGTCGTCGGCCAGTACATTGACGCAAAAGCAACGATGGCGTTCGAGAATCGACCATGAGGAGGATGCTCGGTTCAGGCTGACGATAACCGAGGGAGCGTCTGCCGAGAGCGACGAGACGGAGGTCGCGGTGAAACCGGTACGCTCCTCGCCTTCGCCAACGGTGATGACGCTGACCGCGCCCGCAAGGTGACGCATGGAAAGCTTGAAACTCTCCTGATCGATCGAGGATCCGTTTGTCATCGGAGCAACTCCTTCTTCATGCGGTAACGGGACCTTTCGCAAAGCGATTTATGGGCCTGGAAAGGCCGAGGTTCTCGCGGAGTGTCCGTCCTTCGTATTCCTCGCGGAAGAGACCGCGGCGCCGCAATTCCGGCAGGACAAGCTTGACAAAGTCGTCAAGGCTGGAGGGCAGGGTCGGGAACATCAGGATGAAGCCGTCGGCGGCGCGCGTCTCGAACCATTCCTCCATGAAGTCGGCAATTTGCGTCGGTGTGCCGGTAATGCCGTTGCCGGTATGCTTTTCCGCATAATGGCGGACAAGCTCACCGACCGTGCGTCCGCTTTTGACGAAATCGACGAGCTCGTCGAATAAAGCGCGCGAGCCCTTGGGTGCAGAGGGAAGCCTGTCCATGGGGAAGGGCTGATCCAGCGGTACGCCGCGCAGATCGGCCTCGAGAAATTCCGACAGCATCAGCCGGCCGACATCCGGATGCATCCGGTCGATGAGATAGTTGACCTTGGCTTCCGCTTCGGCCTGGGTCTCCCCGACATTGATGACCACGCCGGGCATGATTTTCAGATCTTGCGGGTCGCGCCCGTAGGCAGGCATGCGGCCTTTGACATTGGCATAGAAGTCGCGGTTGCGGTCGATGTTGGAGGCGAGGCTGAAGACGATCTCGGCGGTGCGCGCCGCCATATCCATGCCGGGTTCCGATCCGCCGGCTTGCGCGATCACCGGACGGCCCTGCGGCGAGCGGGCGATGTTAAGCGGCCCGCGCACCTGGAAGTGCTTGCCCTTGTGGTTCAACGTGTGATGCTTCGTCTTGTCGTAATAGACGCCACTCTCCCGGTCGAGAAGCAGGGCATCTTCCTCGAAACTGTCCCACAGGCCGAACACGACATCGACGAATTCATTGCCGCGCTCATAGCGCAGCGCATGTGGATCCAGCCCTTCGCGGTTGAAGTTGTAGCCGGTCTCGTCGTGATCGGAGGTCACGACGTTCCAGCAGGCGCGGCCGCCGCTCAAGTGGTCGATCGATGCGAAGAGGCGAGCAACGTTGTAGGGCTCGTAGTAGCTCGTCGAGACGGTGGCGACGAGGCCGAGATTGCTGGTGGTAACGGACAGCGCCGCCAGCAGCGACAACGGCTCGAAGCGATTCATCTTGGTCGGAATGCGGGCAAGCGCATCGGGATCACCGACGGCTGCGGCGGGCGAATCCGCCATGAACATGAAATCGAATTTGGCTTCTTCGGATCGCTTGGCGACGCCGAGAAGATGACTGAAATCATTGGCGCCGTTGACGTCGCTGGCCGGATGAAGCCAGGAGGCTGGATGAAAACCGAAGGTGTAGACAAAAGTGCCCAGCTTCATCTTGTCGGTGCGCGCCATACCGTTCTCCTGCTCGCCAAGCCCAAAGTCTGTGCAGATTATCGTCCTGCGATTTTCTTCATCAATATCGCAGCACTGTCTTTCGTTTTAGTTTTTCTAAAAGTCTATGCCGAGGTCGACGGTGCGGATATGCGCGCCTGTTGACGGGAGATCGAAACAAGCCACTCGCGAAATGCGGGACCGAAGGGCTTTTGCAATGCTGCCCTATCCCAAGCGAGGAAATAGCTCTCTTGCAACGGAATGCGGATATCGATGGGGATGACGAGCGTCTGTGCTTCCAGTTCATCCGCGATCATCGACATCTGCGCGAGAACGATGCCGCGCTTGTTGACGGCCGCATCGATGGCACTGCTCGACAGGGTGAAGGACAGACCGGCGCTGCTCTCTTCGAGTGCTGCGCCCGTCTTGGCGGCGAATTCGCGCCAGCTCGGATAGGGCGTGAAATGCCGCTCCCATTCGACATGCAGGAGTGGATATTCGAGAAGCCGCGCGGCGGAGGGAGCCTTGCCTTTGATCAGTGCCGGCGAGCAGGCCGGGACGACCCAGTCGCGGAACAGCTCCGTATAGTGATCATGCTGCAGCACATCCGATCCATAGCTGATGCGGAAATCGATGTCGTCGAAGCCCATGCGCGGTTCCTTGTCGCGGCCGACGATCCTGACATGGGCGCTCGGATGTAGGGCCTGCCAGTCGAAGATCCGGCGTCCTATCCATTTGTTGACGACGGAAGACAGGGCACTGAGAACCAGGGCATTCTCGTTGCGCGCCCGCTCCAAAATCTGTTCCGCAAGCACGAATTGCTCGAAGCCCTTCGATATTTCCTGATGATAGAGCCGCCCCCACTGGGTGAGTTCCACGGTGCGGCCGTTGCGCTCCAGCAAGGTGACGCCGAGAAAGCTCTCGATCTTGCGGATCTGCTGACTGATCGCGCCGGGGGAAACCTTCAGCTCCAGGGCAGCGGCGCTTACGCTGCCACAACGGCCCACAGCCTCGAAGACCTGCAGGCCTTTGAGCGGAACTGTCCTGATAGCCTGTTTCTCGATCAAGAGGCGCTCCTCCGCGACAGTTGATCCATGACGCCTCTCTCACTCGGATGAAAGTCGCCGGCGAACTGGAAACGGTCGCCGGGATGGATGATCTCGACATAGGTGACCGTGCGGCTCGTCTGCCATGTCTGGCGGATGAGTGTCAGGCAGGCCTCGCCGCGCTCGGTCTCAAGCAGGCGTGCCGTGGCGGCATCGGCCGAAACGGCGCGAATGACGTGTCTTGCCTTCGACCAGGGCACCATGTCCAGCAGCCATTTGCCGGGCGGAACCGAAGCAAAGCTCTCGGTTCTGGCAGACGGCACCATGGCGAGCATGATGATGCGCCGTTCCAGCGCATTCGGCTTGCCGTCCACCGCATGCAGGCAGTGAAGCCGCAGGATCTCCGCCCCCATTGGTTCGCCGAGCTGTGCCGCGGTCGCGGCATCCAGCGTCTCGATCTTTCGCATCAGCATCCTGTAGCTGTGGTCATGCCCCGCCAGCTCGGCCTCCGTGGAAATGTCCTGAATATCCATCACCGTGCGGTCGATCTGTCGCGAGGCGACGAAGGAACCAACCTTCCGGCGGCGTATGATCATGCCGCGTCCCGCCAAGGCCGAAAGCGCCTTGTTCACGGTCATCCGGGAACATTGATACTCTTGTACGAGCTCGTGTTCGAAGGGGATGCGATAACCGGGCGGCCAAGCACCGCTCACGATCCTGGCTTCGAGGTCTTCGAAAATTCTCCGATGAATTGAGACCAACACTCACCTCGATCCAATGATGACATTCAGTTTCCGCGAAAGCCGCTTTTACTGGGTCCACTGCCGCTATGCGGCACAAATCTTGCGTTCATCGAGTTTAATGTTTGACAGTGTAGGCCAGCCTGTATCTATTTGTATAGACAAAAGCGGGTCAGAGAAATCCGTTCGGCGGGACAATGCTTGGGGAATCTGGACCTTCCATCGGAAGGACAAAAAACTGGAGAGAAATATGAAAAAGAATTCGCTTCTGAAAGGGCTGGTCGGCGCCGTATTTTTGTTTGGCGCGACGATTTCTGCCCATGCGGCCGATACGCTTGCCGCCGTGAAGGCCGCCGGCACTCTGAAGGTCGGCACCGAGACGGCTTTCGCGCCGTTCGATTTTATCGATGCTGGGGAGCATGTCGGCTTGAACGTCGATCTTTTCAACGAGATCGGCAAGGAACTCGGCGTGAAGATCGAATGGGTCACGCTGCCCTGGGATGGTGTCTTCCCGGCGCTCGAAGCCGGCAAGTTCGACGTCGTCGCAGGTCCGGCGACGATCACCAAGAAGCGCATGGAGCGCTATCGCTTCACACCGCCGCTTGCCGAGGCGACCATCGCCATCCTGAAAAAAACCGGCGACAAGACGATCAACAAGCCTGGGGATATCGCCGGCAAGAAGATCGGCGTCGGCAAGGCGACCGCGCAGCTCGATCAGCTCAAGGAGTTTTCCGAAACCCTGCCGACCAAGGTCGACATCCGCGAATATCCGGCCTTTACGGAGTCCTATGCGGACCTGGCGGCCGGCCGCATCGCCGGCGTTGCCAACTCGCTGCCGAATATTGCTTTCGTCGCCAAGCAGCGCGAAGGCACGTTCGAAGTCGTTCTTCCGCCTTTTGGCAAGAAATCCTATTTCGGCTTTATCGGCCTGAAGGATGCCGATCATGCGCCGCTGATGGACGCGATCGATGCCGCCATGCTGAAAATCAAGGCTGATGGCCGTATGGCGACGCTGCAGAAGAAGTGGTTCGGCGCGAGCTTCGATACGCCGGATTCCGTCAAGGACCCGGCATTCTGATTGGTGACCGGAAATCGGCCGTGCCTGCGGCAGCGCCGAGGCATGGCCGAGCAATGCGAGCGGAACCCTCCTGACCGCCAATCGGGCGAAATCTGAACATGTCCTTCAAACTCTTCGAGTTGCTTCTGCAGGCGTCGATCTACACGGTGACGATCAGTGTCGTGTCGATCCTTATCGGCTTTGCGATTGCGATCCTTCTTTCTGGAATGCTGCTATCGGGGCGTAGCCTTTTCGTGCGACCTGCTCAGATTTTCATCAGCTTCTTCCGCGGCGTGCCGCTGCTGGTGCAATTGCTGCTGATCTACAATCTGCTTCCGGTCATCGGGCTCAATGTGCCGAGCGTCGTGGCCGCGATCATCGGCCTGTCGCTCTGCACGGCAGCCTACCAGGCCGAGAATCTGCGCGGCGGCTTTGCCAGCGTGCCTCTAGGCTTGGTGGAGTCGGCTGAAATGGTCGGTCTGACGCCGCGCCAGACCTTCCGCCGCATCAAGGTTCCGATTGCCCTGCGCCTCACGTTTCCAGCTCTCGTCAACGAGGCGATCCTGATCCTCAAGGCGTCATCACTGGTCTCGGTCGTCGGCATCGTCGAATTGACACGCATGGCACAGGACCTGGCCGGCAGCACCTTCCTGCCGCTGCAGATTTTCGCGTCCGCTGGTCTCATCTATCTGATGATCAACTGGCTGGTGGCGCTTGCCGGTGGCGTGATCGAAAACAGATTGCCCGGGGTGCCGCGATGACCTTCGACATCAATGTCATCATCGGGCAGTGGCCAGCCATCGTCAGCGGTGCGGGCGTGACGATCATGATCTGGATCCTGGGCACTATCGCCGCAGCCATCATTGGTTTCCTGATGGCGGTCGCCAGGCAATATGGCGGCGTCATTGTCGATAAGGCGCTGGGCGCCATTGTCGCCGTTCTACGCGGCACGCCGTTTCTCATCCAGATCTTCCTAGTCTATTACGGCGGTCCCTTCGTCGGCCTTGATTTCGATCCATTGCCAGCCGGGTTGATCGGTATTTCGATCTACGGCGCGGCCTATTTCAGCGAAATCTTCCGTTCGGGCTTTCAGGCCGTGCCGAAGGGCCATATCGAGGCCGGCGAATGCGTTGGCTTGACGCGGAGGCAGATCGTCTGGCGCATTCTGTTGCCGGAAATGACGATGCTGGTGCTGCCGCCATCCGTGAATATGGTAGTCATCCTGATGAAGGAGACGGCGGTCTTGTCCATCATCACCGTGCCAGAGCTGACGGCAACGCTGAGCGCTATCGGATCGCAGCAATATGCCTTCGTCGAAGCATTGTCCGTGCTGGCGCTCTTCTATTGGGTGCTCGTCGAACTCACCGGCTGGCTTGGCAATCTTGCCGAAACGAAACTTTCCAGATTCAGGTTTTTCAACGCATGAGCGTCCCCGCGATCGCAGTCAAAAATCTCATCAAGACCTTCGGGGAGACCACGGTCCTTCATGGCATCGATCTTGCCATCGAGCCCGGGCAGGTTTCCTGCCTCATCGGCCCATCGGGCTCCGGCAAGAGCACGCTTTTGCGCTGCATGGCTTTTCTCGAGGAGGCAACGCGCGGGACGATCTCCATCAACGGTGAAGTGCTTGGCTTCACCGAGGATTCTCAAGGACGGCGAGAGCGCATTTCAGCCGCCGCCAACCGTGCGATCCGCGCCCAGATCGGCATGGTATTCCAGCAGTTCAATCTCTGGCCGCACATGACGGCGCTCGGCAATGTCAGCGAGGCGCTGAAGATGGTTCACAAGATGAGCCGGAAGGAAGCCGATGATGCTGCGATGGCGCAACTCGTGAAGGTCGGGCTGGAAGCCCGAGCAGGGCACTATCCCTCGCAGCTGTCAGGCGGACAACAGCAGCGCGTGGCGATCGCCCGCGCTCTAGCGCTCAGGCCGAAGATCATGCTGTTCGATGAGCCGACCTCATCGCTCGATCCGGAGCTGACGGGCGAAGTCCTGAACGTCATGCGCGATCTGGCCGCCGAGGGCATGACCATGGTTGTTGTCTCACATGAGATAGGTTTTGCCGCCACCGTCGGCCAGCAGATCATCTTCCTCGACCACGGCAAGGTGCAGTTCACCGGGCCGCCGCAGGAGGTCTTCAAGAAGCCGAGGAACCCGCGTCTTGAGCAATTCCTCGATACCTATCTCGACCGTGGTGCCTCGATGCTGCTTTAACTTATCGGGGATCCCCGTGGGCATCAGCCCAGCTCGCCAATTCATCGTCGTGAATTTCATCTTGTCGATGCGATGGCAACGAATTGCTCCAATGCTTATCCGGCATACTGAATTGTGTTCCGGCGTGCAAATTTTGGACGCCGATCGACGGTTACGACGACCAGCGCAGCGCCGCCGTCGTGTGAAGAAGCCAAATAATTTACAGGTCGGTGGTTCGATACCCTTCAAGAGCAAGAAAGGGATGGGAAAAAGTCCGAAACCTTAGCAGAATTATTTGAGAGTTTAGTTGCGCGCATTGAGCGGAACATGCAGTGAAGCGCCTGATTTTTCGGCCGCTGCCTGCAGGCGCTTGTCTCTCGTCCACAAGGCCGCTCGTTGATCGAGCAGGACCGAGGCTAGCAAGTGGGCATCTGTGTAGCCGATGCCCATACTGAAAATGCCGTGGCGATCAATCATCATCATGACTTCGTCGTGTGTCGCAACGAAGGCTTCGCGTTGGGCCGCCAGCAAAGCTATCACGCTCCCGCGATCGCGAAGGCTGCCAAGCGCCAGCTCGCCAATTACAACCGGATGGCAGAGTAGACGATCATCCTCGATAATCGTGCGCAGCTCTGTATCGGCATGGCGGAAATGATCAATCCAGATCGAAGTGTCTGCTAGTATCACTTAGCCGCTGTGCTCCGGCGGCGTGGGGCTGCCTCTGCATCAGGCATGGTTCCTCCAAGCGCGATAAGGCGTTTTCCCGACTCCACTCGGACAAGTGTCTCCAACGCCTGGCGGACGAGGGCGGCTGTTTCTTTCGTGCCGGTTAAGGACTTAGCCCTTTCCATCAGAGTATCGTCGAGATTGATGGTGGATCGCATTATCTTGTTTCCTTGTTCTGGTGTTCTAAATAGCACCATTTGGTGATAAAAACCATGCCTGGTTTTGGCCCCGTCCGTCTGGGATGCTGATATAAAGCGTTCGTGTCGGCAATACCTTCGCTTCGTCCCTATAGACGTGATGATGTCGCCAATATTGCCGAGTTCATCAAAGGTGAAGGCAAGATCAGATCGAGGCGGTAAACAACGCTAACGGAGCTATCGAAATAGCCCCTGTGTTTTTAGGGGAAATCGTTAATTCTGTTTCAATAAAGCTGGGCTAACTTTTCTCGTGATTGGGCAGGGCATGATGCGCCTGTGGTCGGGCGGCGCCTCGACGGCTCACGGACTGCTTTTCTTTTAGAAATTTCACCACAAGAGCTCCAGAAATATGGGTTTCGGCGAAGCGGGCTAGCATCACGGCGCCCCGAACGTAGGTGAGCAATTATGTTTTTTTCTCTTCGCAATATACTTGTTGGAATTTTCCTTTTTCTCAGCATCGCCCTATGCGTGCTAACGGGATCTTCGACGCTTGATGCTTATCGCGATGCAGGCAAGTATGCCGACGTCTCGAAGTTCACCATGCTAGACCGCGCGCTCTTCCAAACACTTGCGAATTTTCGCAACGAGCGAGGTGACGGGTCGTCGCTCGCCAAACTTGAGCTTGGCGCGCAAGATGCAACGCTTACCTTGCTGAAAACGGACAGGGGGATCGTCGACAAATATATGGCTGATGCAAAATCGGTCTTTGCAAACATCGACGACGAGACGCTCAAAGCCCCGATTGCCGACGTTATGAACGCCTATGATCGGGTCGTCGCATTCCGCTCAAAGCTCGACAGCGAAATCGCCAAGAAGCTTGCTGATCGCGACCCGACACTGCAGGCCACGACGCTGGACATCGGTCAGCAGCTCTTAACGGCGTTGGAGACAGGCTCGACCGCCATTGAAAGCCGGATTCGCGCGAGCGATCCTTCAATGACGGCCCTCATTCAGATCCGTGCGCTGACATGGTACACGCGCGCAACTGCTGGTGCTGCAAACTTGTTGTACGTCAACACACTCGCCTCTGGAGAGGCGATGAAGCCTGAGGACGTCAGCAAGATCCAGCAATTCGATTACGCCGCGAACTTCACCTGGGGGCAGATCGGCACTCTGGTCAATCATCCGTCGACACCACAGGTCGTCAAAGACGCCTATAAAATCAGCAGCACGACCTTTTTCAGCGGTGACTTTGCAGCAAAACACAATGCATTGCTTGCGAAGTTCGCAGCCGGTGAGAAGAAAGCCATGTCTCTCGACGACTGGCGCCCGGTCGGCAATGCCGCCCTTCTGACGATCACGAACACCGCCGCGGCGGCAGCAGATGGCATGGTCGCCAATGCAGCCGTCAGCCAGAGTGATGCATTCGTCAGTTTCATCGCCTACGGGCTCACTTTCCTTGTTGCAGTCGCCCTGAGTATTACGGGCATCTGCGTCATCATCTATCGCGTCACCAAGCCCGTCGGGGTGCTAACTCATTCCATGACCGAACTCGCCCAAGGCAACCTCTCGGTCTCAATCGGTGGCGTCGAACGGCGCGATGAGATCGGCGCCATGGCCCGTTCCGTACAGATTTTCCAACAGGCAGCCTTGCGCAACAAGGCGCTGGAAGCCGAAGCTGCCGAGGCACGCATTACATCGGAGAATGAACGCGTCGAAGTCCAGCGCCGTGCCGAGGCAGAGGCAGAAGAGAGGCTGCTGCAGGCAACGGGTTCGCTTGCGACGGGACTTCGTCATTTGGCATCGGGCGACCTGCGCTGTGAGATCGAAACACCGCTGGCTGCGCAGTTCGAAGCTCTGCGCCACGACTTCAATTCATCGGTCAGCCAGCTGCGCGCCGCGATGTCTCAGGTCGGCCAGGCCGCGTCGCTGGTAAACAGCGGCAGTTACGAGATTTCGCAGGCTTCCGATAATCTTTCCAAGCGAACGGAGCAGCAGGCTGCCTCGCTGGAAGAGACCGCAGCAGCGCTCGAAGAGGTAACGGCCAATGTTCAGTCGACCTCCAAACGAGCTGGCGATGCACGTGACCTGGTGCGTGGTGCCCGATCGCGGGCAGAAAACTCCAGTCAGGTCGTCAGCAATGCCGTCAGCGCCATGGGAAGAATTGAGCATTCGTCCAAGCAGATCAGCCAGATCATCAGCGTGATCGACGAGATCGCCTTCCAGACCAACCTGCTTGCGCTTAACGCCGGCGTCGAGGCGGCGCGTGCGGGCGAAGCCGGCAAAGGCTTTGCCGTCGTCGCCCAGGAAGTGCGCGAGCTGGCGCAGCGTTCGGCTAATGCCGCCAAAGAGATCAAGGCCTTGATCGGCAATTCTGAAGTCGCCGTCGGCGAGGGCGTGAAGCTCGTCAACGACACCGGCGAGGGCCTTGCTGTCATCGCCGATCTGGTCCTGCAGATCAATCAGCACATGGATGCAATCGCCACTGCCGCTCAGGAACAGTCGATGGGTCTTTCGGAGATCAACAGCGCCGTCAATCACATGGACCAGGCGACGCAGCAAAATGCCGCGATGGTCGAAGAGATGAACGCGGCCGGCGCCGGTTTGGCCGAGGAGAGCAAGCGTCTTGGCGAACTCTTGAGCGCCTTCCGCACAGGCGAAGCCGAGCGCATGGAGCAACAGGCAAGGCCCGTGTCCCCGCCTGCTTCAGCCCCGGCAACGCGCCGGCTTGCTGCACGCGGGGCTCCCGTCGCGCAGGGCAATGCTGCGCTTAAACATCTCCAGCAGGGGTGGTCGGAGTTCTGATTAGTCTGATGTGAAGACAGGCGCCGCGGTTCAGCCCTGGCTACAAGTTCAACGCTCTCGTTGACCAGGATATTATCCTGCCTGGTGCATATCACAACTAGATGTGATCAGGGCTCGATCGTCTATAGCGCCGCTTAGTCTGTGTGTGCTTCTTTCGCGTCGGCGAGGTAACCGCCGAAGTCGATGCCGCGTCAAAAGGGCCTCCCGTGGGAGGCCCTTCGCCGGTATTATTCGAGAATCTTGACAACCTTGCGTGTCTTCGGCTGGACGATGACGCGTTCATGATTGACGACCGCATAGGCGTAAGCCGGATTTTCAGGAACCGGTGTCACGACAACGGTCTCTGGAAGCGGCTGACCTACGACAATTCGATCCTGGACGACGGCCTCGGAAGGAGGCATCGGCTGTTCCTGTACGTAGGTGATCACCTTCTGCGGCGGCGGATCGATTGCGGTACCGACTATGGCGCCCGCCACGCCGCCGACAGCGGCGCCCACGGGGCCGCCGACAACGGCACCGGTCACCGCGCCGCCCGCGGCACCAGTGACCGTTGAAGACTGCGCGAAGGCTGAGCCAGCGAGAAGACCAAAGGTGGCCGCCGCTGAAACGATAAGGTTCGTGTACATAGCATTCTCCTTTACTCATCGGCTCCGAAGAGCTGAAAGGGGAATAGGATTGGACACCGGAATGTTCCGCTTTCGGGGTCGGTTTCCGCCATCACAAGTTGGAACCACGTTGACAGAATTCGTGAATGGCGAGTGTGAGAAGCAGCCAAAATTGACTGATCGCAAGCGCGGTTCCCAGCGGTATCAAGCCAGGTTCCAAGCCTGGCGATGGGCAATCCGATGCCGAATGCTAAACGACCGCTTTTATTCCCCGCATGACATGATCGAAGGTCCCGACAGGCATCAAGCCTGACGGGCTGGTGTCGATCGGGCGACCGCTGCCACGGCGTGTCTCTGCGTTGCAGCCGACAGCGTGTTGCGCGTATTGCCGACGGGCACCGCGAGCGCGACAGGCGAACCTAATTTCCGATCGATCGAGCGTCACGGGCCGATGATCCGAAACTGATGCGAAAATGATCCAGAAATGATGCGAAAATGATCTGGGAGCGTTGACATACGGAATCTTCGAACTAGTTCCCGCTGAGATGCCCGGAGGCGTCTTTGCTTACAGCGACCATATGGCTCTTCCGAGCTGTTCCGACCCGCAAGGGTCGGTACGGCATGGTTTATTCGTGCGGATCGCACCTCCGGTCACCTAATTGCACTGTGGGAAGTTGGATATCGTATGAGCAGCATCACTGGACGCCTCGTCAAGGGAAGCATGTGGTTAAGTCTGTCCCGGACGATCGTGAACGGGCTTGCGACACTCAGCACTTTCGTCTTGGCACGCTATCTGGCGCCCGCGGATTTCGGTGTGGTTGCCTTGGGCATGACGATACTCATGATCGTCACGACCATTACCGAACTTTCCCTCTCCGAGGCGCTGATCCGGCATGCGGCGCCGGACGAATCCCATTTCAGCGCTGCCTGGACCCTCAACGCCGCGCGCGGACTGGCGATCTGCATCCTGTTTGCGATCTTTGCCTATCCGGCCGCCGCTTTGTTCAACGAGCCCAGATTGACGGGCGTCATGCTGGCGCTCGGCCTCAGCATGCTGATGGGCGGCCTTACGAATCCCCGTCGCATCATGCTCCAGCGCGATCTGATCTTCTGGCAGGAGTTCGTACTCGCCGTTTCGCAGAAATTTGCCGGCTTCGTCGCCTCCGTTGCGATAGCGGTGATCTATCAAAGCTATTGGGCGCTGATCGTCGGAACCCTCATAAGCCAGGCGACGAATGTCATCGTCTCCTATCTCGTGCTGCCGTTCCGGCCCAGGATCACGTTCAAGCATATGCGGGAGTTCTTTTCCTTCTCCGCCTGGCTCACCGCCGGGCAGATCGTCAGCACGCTCAACTGGCGCTTCGATTATCTGCTTGTTGGTAAGATGCTCGGCGGCATCCAGCTCGGCTATTATTCCGTGGGAAGCAACCTTGCCATGATGCCGACGCGGGAAGCGACCGCGCCCCTCACGCAAACGATCTATCCGGCTTTTGCCGGCATTCATAACGACCCCGGCAGGCTCGCCGCCGCTTATCAGCGCGTGCAGGCGCTGGTTGCCGCCGTTGCGCTTCCCGCCGGCATCGGGGTTGCGGTGACCGCCGATCCGCTGGTCAGGCTCGCGCTTGGCGACAAATGGGCGCCCGTGATCTTCATCATCCAGTCGCTTGCCTCTGTCTTTGCGCTGCAGACGCTCGGCTCGCTGGTGCAGCCGCTCGGCATGGCCAAGGGCGAGACGCGGGTGCTCTTCGTCCGCGATACCCAGATGTTCTGCCTGCGGGTGCCGATCATGATTGGCGGCCTGATGCTCTATGGCCTGCCTGGGGTCATTGCCGGCCGGGTATTCACCGGCCTCTTCAGCACCGCCGTCAACATGATGCTAGTGAGGCGCTTCACCGGCATCACTGTCGCGAAGCAATTGTCGGTGAACCTTCGGGCGCTCGCAAGTGTCGCCGTGATGGCGGCCGGCGTGTCGCTCGCATCGAGCCATTTGGCGCCGACGGACGATAAGCTCGTGCTCGTGGCGCATCTCGCAATGCTGATCACGCTTGGCGGCCTGCTCTACTGCGGTTCGACGTTCCTCCTCTGGAGGTTGATGAAGCGGCCGACCGGTCCCGAAACAGAGGTTCAAACCATACTCGGCAAAGTGCTGCCGAAACTGCGCCTCGCCTGAAGAACGTTCGGCCAGGCCGGCCGAACTGCCTTGTCATCTAAAGGGGAATGGGGAAATGACATTGCCATCAAATCGAGCCCTGATCGCGAAGTTGGACAACATGATCCACGATTGCCTGAAAGACTACGTCAGCCATGATGAGCCTTTGGCGATTCTCGACTTTCCCGACATCCGTAATTGCGGCGACTCCGCCATCTGGTTGGGCGAAATGGCCTATCTCAAGAGGAGATACGGCAAGCGGCCGACCTATGTCTCGCGGATCGATGATTTTTCGCCCGAGCAACTCGAGCGGACCATGCCGACCGGTCCGATCTTCATTCATGGCGGCGGCAATTTCGGCGATATATGGGACGCGCATCAGGATTTCCGCGAACGGGTCCTGGAGCGGTTTCCCGATCGTCAGGTGATCCAGTTCCCGCAGTCCATCCACTACAAATCCGAGGCTCGCCTCGCCGAAAGCGCCCGTGTCATCGGACGCCACAAGAACTTCGTATTGCTGGTGCGCGACGAGGAGTCGAAGGAATTTGCTCTCAAGCATTTCGATTGCGAGGTGCGCCTTTGCCCGGACATGGCCTTTTCCATCGGAACAATTCAGCCGGAGGAACCGCAATTTCCGGTCCTTGCCATGCTGAGATCCGATCTTGAAAAGGTCGGGGATGCGAACCTCTCCGCCTATCCCGATATTCCGAAGGAAGACTGGACGACTGAATCCGCCAGGCGCGTGCGCATCTCCAAGGCGCTCGGCGCGGCAACGGCCTTGCTGGCTCTCAAACCGGCGGAAGTGCGGTTGCGCAAGCTCGATGCGGCAGCCCATAATCGTTTCGGTCGCGGTATCCGCCAGATCTCCCGCGGTCGCGCGCTCGTTACCGACCGGCTTCATGTCCATATCTGCTCGATCCTGCTCGGGCGACCGCATGCGGTGCTGGACAACAGCTACGGCAAGATACGCCGTTTCATGGCCGCATTTTCCGGCGGCACCGATCTGGCGTACCGAGCAACCTCGCTTGAAGACGGGATCGCCTGGGCGCGCCACCAGGCCGATCAGACGCTCGTACCGGCAGCTTGAACGCGGCCATTGATCATGCTCGGCCTTGCCTCTCGATCGCGCGGCATCCTTGTCCCGGCGACGCCTGGTGCCCCCGATTTGATTTCGCGGCGTTTGCGGGATAAAGGGCTCAGCTGAGTTGGTCGTCCATGCTGAAAGCGTGGCGGCAACCGATACGGCTGAATAGAGCAACATGGCAGGGCAGACATGAGCGAGCAGAACGACGATTACATCTATGACGAGGCGAGCGGCGAATGGCGGCCGGCTTCGGAGATCGCCGCGGAGGCCGCAAAAGCTGCGGAGGTCCGCGATGCATCGGGCAATGTTCTGGCAGACGGAGACTCCGTTGTCCTGGTGAAGGATCTCAAGGTGAAGGGCGCCGGCCAGACGCTCAAACAAGGGACCGTCATCAGGTCGATCCGGCTCACCGACAATCCCGAGGAGATCGATTGCCGGCATGATACGATCAAGGGATTGGTGTTGCGCACCGAATTCGTCCGCAAGCGCTGAACGGCGAGATCAAGGTTTTCGCACTCGCCTCACGCGCGAATGCGACTTGATCTCCACCCTGGCCGATCCAAAGGCAGCCCATGCAGCCACGTAGTGCTTCGGCGTGGCTTCTGAAGCCCGTAGCTGCACATCTCTGATGTCATCGCGCAGCGTCGCTGCAAACGGCAACGATCGCTTTATGAAGATTATGCGAAAGATTTCCTCGGCTGCGAGCTTAGAGCGGAACACCCACGCGCGCGACTAGTTTCCTTATCTTACAATCTACAGGATGAGGAGATTTTCGAATGACCTGGACGGGCACCTGGCGCAATCAATACGGCTCTACGCTAACAATCATCGAGGATCGGGATGGGCTGATCAAAGGCACTTTCAAAACCGCTCTGCAGGATAGTGCTTTCTCTGGCCATGAACTGCCGGCAACCGGCGTTTGGTTCGATGATTGCATCAATTTTGCCTTTGGGATGGCGGGAGACGGTCCGACGTCAATCTGCTCATTCACGGGAATGTTGCGTGAGAATAAGCTCCAAACAGTCTGGCACGTCGTGACCAGCGCGAAAGTCGGAAATTCCGGCCAGCTTGAGAAGCTCGGCTGGGCTCATTCGGTGCAGACGAATGTCGATACATTCGAGCGATGCACCTGAGGGAGAGCCCCTGATCCACGCCGCGCCAAGATTGCTGTACTCGGCACGGTCGTGGTGGAGATCGTTTTGCCTGGCGATCGTGGCGTTACTTACTGCTGCGCGGGCTGCTGTTCAGGCGCCGATTTCTGAATCTTGTCCTGAACTCTCTTGACGAGCGCCGGATCCTTCTGCGCGGCCGTGAGAATTGCGTTGTACTCGTCTACCGACATGCCCGGAGAGGTCTGAACAGCCTGTACCATCTGTTTGCTTGCCTCGGTCTGCAGCTGTTGCTTCGCGGTTGCATCCGGCGTTGCTCCGATCTTGGCCGAATATTCCTGCCTGATCTTGTCCACCTGCAGATAGGCGACCGCAAAAGCCTCGATCTTTTGATCGCTGACGGCGGCACCCGTCCCATTGCTAGCCGGTTGTCCTTGGGTGGGTTGCTTTTCTTGCGTTGCCTGCTGCGCGGACGCAGGATTGCCGACAAACATCAGGCTCAAGACCGCTGCGGTCAACGATGTGGCGGAGATATAACGAGTGATCATCTTGATTCCTCTTCGATAGTGCGGGGGAACACCTCTTTGATGGCGTAGAGCGAACGGCGGCATATCGCATTGATTTGGCCGCCGGTTAGGGTTGAAGACCGATCCGGCGACAATGTGGCCGCCAAACGTTTTCTATGGGGCAATAGTACGGCGATCTGCTGACCGCGGAACGGCGGCTTTATGGCCGTCGCCGATCGGAGCGGCGTGAGCTTCGGGCCGGGATCGCCTACGATCTCAAAATGCCGGCTTCGGTGGTTCGATAGCGTCAGAATCCCGGTCGATATATCCGAGCTTCATGTAGATATGAGCTTCGTACGCCGCCACAATGAAGGCATCTCGCGCAAGCTCCGGATTGGAATTGCCCTCGATCGCGGCGCGACAGATTATCAACGCATCCTGATGAGCCTGGTCTTCCTCGACGGGCCAATCGACCAACAGACAGTCAAGTGCTTCCGAACTACTGTTAATCGCGCGCAACTCGCCGACGCGCTGCAGCAGAATACTTACGGGCCTCTGCCATGTTCCATACATCAACATAATCGACCTCTGATGCTGAAACGGAGATAATAACATCTTTGTTCCTGCCGAGGATGCATCCGGCTCAAGACTGTATAACTTTGCTAGCTGCGGCCGGCAAAGAGTAGTCAGATAGCACATGCACAAGCTTCTAAAGGCTGGCCGGAACTAACATCAGTTTTTAAATCTGAAAAATCTGGCAGATACCTGTAACCGGGCGGATCCGATGATAGACCAATTTAAAACCGCAGCCGTAGAAGGCGGAGCATCTGGCTGGCAAGGATGTCGAGATCTTCGATAGACATGGGGTTGGTTTGTTGGCCGCCGACGAACACCGAAAGGTTGAAGGGGAACTGGGCTGGCCATGAGGAGGTCTGTGACGCTCTTCCCCACGGAAGTTTCGCTTCGAGCCTCGGTCTTGCTCTAGGAACTAGGGCGGCCATGGATGGAAGGAAGGGGCAAGATCACAAAGCACTCAAAAATCCATGCAGCACCATCTTCCAAATATCATCCTCGAATACACGGGTTCACGAGGAGCGGTCAGGCTGCTCGCCTTGCCCGCCCATCCTTCACCGCGCCCTCGATACGGAATTGCTGCAGCAAGCTCATCAGAGCATCGGCTTCCTCGGCCAACCCTCGGCTGGCTTCGGTCGTTTCCTCGACCATCGCTGCATTCTTCTGGGTCATTTGATCCATTGCGTTGACGGAACCGTTGACCTCGTGCAGGGCCGTTGCCTGGTCACGGCTGGCGGTCGCGATAGCCTCGACGTGCTTGCTGATTGCAACGATTTCCTGGCTGATCGAAGCGAGCATGTCGCCCGTCTTCTGTACGTACTCGGAACCGGCTGTGACCTCCCGAGTCGATTTCTCAATGAGGCCGTTAATCTCGCGCGCGGCCCCGGCGGAGCGCTGCGCCAGTTCGCGCACTTCCTGCGCGACGACGGCAAAGCCCTTGCCTGCGTCTCCGGCGCGTGCGGCTTCGATGCCTGCGTTCAGTGCCAGTAGGTTTGTCTGGAATGCGATATCGTCGATCACCTCGATGATCTGTTCGATCTGCCTGGACGCCTCCTCGATACGGCTCATGGCGGCGACGGCATCGGCGACGACGGTGTCCGAGCTGTCGGCCGTCTTCTTGGTCAGCGCCACGGCATTGTTTGCCTCGCGGGCGCGTTCGGCCGAAGAGCGGACCGTGACGGTGATTTCCTCCACGGCGGCGGCGGTTTCTTCCAGATTGGCTGCCTGCGCCTCCGTGCGCTTGGAGAGTTCGCCGGCCGAGGAGCGCATCGCGTTGCTGTTATGCTGGATAGTTGTCGCGCTGTCGCGGATTCGGGACAGCGTGTCCTGCAGTCGAACAAGCGAGGCGTTGAAATCGATGCGAAGCTGCTCGAGCCGCCCCACGAACGGCGTTTCGATCGTCTGGGAAACATCTCCCTGCGCCAGCCGGCCGAGGCCGATTGCGATCTGGTTGACAGCAAATTCGATCTGGTCGTCAAGCGTGCGCTTGTCCGTGTCGTTGCGGTTGCGTTCGGCTTCGGCAAGGGAACGTTGTTCGGCTGCCTGCGTTTCCAGATCGCGGCGCGCTCGCGCGCTATCGCGAAACGCCTCCAGCGCGCGCCCGATCTCGCCGAATTCATTTTTCCTCTCGACGCAGGGAATGCTGCTGTTGAGATTGCCGGCAGAGATCGCATGAACTGTCATGGTCAATGCCCGCAGCGGCTTTATCGAGCGGCGGATTGCAAAGAAGGCGAGCAGGCCGACGAGCGCCATTACCGCTCCTCCGGCCGTCAGGACGAGAAGCTGCAGATGGTTCAACCGCGCAAAATAGACTTCCATCGGAATGCCGATGAATAGAATACCCACATTAGCGCCTGTGGCATTCTTGACGGGGAAGTAGCCGGTCATGAAATTGCGGCCGAAAAGCTGAGCCGGACCGTAGTAGGCCTCGCCCTTGGCAAGTACGGGCTGAGCGGGATGATCGGCCGCGAGCTTGGTGCCGACGGCACGGCTGCCGTCCTGCTTCTTCACGTTGGTGGACACGCGAACGTAGTCGCTATCCTGCTTTTCGAAGATCGTTGCCACGCCCGCGATCGATTGCGCGGTCCGGTCGACAAGGCCATGATCGTTGAAAGCCGGGATCTTCTCCTCGGTGATGGAGGCAAGATCGGTGTCCTTCAGTGTGATCTTTGCGCCATCGTCGCTCGCGGCATAGAGAATTGCCATCGCGCGGCTTGCATCTTTGGCGTCGGCCACTGCGCTGTCCATCACATCGCGGCTGAGGTTGTAGTAGGTCACCGTAACGATTGCAGCCGTGCTGACGACGAGCAACCCGAGGGTGATCGCAACCACTTGGCGCACGATGGATGTCGAAAGAAAACGCAGCATGAATGTCTCCGGTGATACAGCCGGAACAAGGTTGGACGGAAGTCATTAAGATTCTAGGCAATGTCCCGATAGAAAGGGCCCGATAGAAAGGGATTGCAACGAAAAGATTCCCAAGGAGCAGCAAATCATGATTGAGGCCCGGGATGGCAACGAAACGGCTCCCCTCACTTGAGCATGCCGACACGCCTTCGCTGAAGGCGCTGCGCAGTTTGGTGACCGGGCTGCCGACCAATCCTCTATCATGCTCGCCACACACAGGGCGGAAGCGACCATCCAATCATTTGAAAGTGTTTTGGCCGGCATCGCCGTGAAATCGCTCCTCCGGGGTGGAGAAAGACAGCTTGTCACCTATTTCCCATTGAAAATCACAACAACAACCGGGAAGGAAACTTGCAATGGCAAAGAACACGATCTGCCTGTGGTACGACAAGGATGCCGAAGCCGCTGCCCGCTTCTATGTCGAAACCTTTCCGGATAGTGCGATGGGGGCCGTCATCCGCGCTCCCGGCGACTATCCGGACGGTAAGCAGGGCGATGTGCTGGTCGTCGAGTTCACCGTGGCGGGCATCCCCTGCGTCGGGCTGAACGGTGGCCCCGTATTCAAGCACAACGAAGCCTTTTCGTTTCAAATCGCCACCGAAGACCAGGAAGAGACCGATCGCTACTGGAACGCCATTGTCAACAATAGCGGCCAGGAAAGTGAGTGCGGCTGGTGCAAGGATAGATGGGGCATCTCCTGGCAGATCACGCCGCGCATCTTGATGGAAGCGCTCGTAGTCGGCGGCGATGAGGCAAAACGCGCCTTCGACGCGATGATGACCATGCGTAAGATCGACGTCGCCGCGATTGCGGCTGCTCGGCGCGGCTGAGGCAATTCGGCGTTGCGCGAACACTGTCCGCCATTCGATACTGGCGGCCGGACAAAATCAGGCGGCTATATTGACCGGACGGAATCCGCGACCGGCGACGTCCGGCCACTAGATGCTGTAACGGGCCGAGGACATTGTCGTCGCTGACAATGGCTACGGTGCAAATATATACAAATACCCTTCGAAAGACATTTCCTCAGGGGCGGCTTACGTACATTTATATTAATAGTGTATTATAAGTTTGGAAAACTTATAATACTGCAATAATAAATGTAGAGTAATCCTCTCATGAATTTCTATAAATTATCAAGAACGATTGCACCTTACTACGCACAGAAGTGTTTCTTCGATAGAACATATTTTGGATGCAGCAAGTCGATCTCTCATCGCACTTGACTTTCAACCACAGGCAGACAAATCCTTGCTGCAGGTTGGGGACCGATCTATGAGATACGCGTGTGGGGGCACAGCGATCGCGCTGGTTGCATTGTGTTTAATGCAGCCAGCAGAGGCAGAGCCTGTTCGGCGGATAGCGCAAGCTACCGGTTCGGTGATTGATCACAAGTTGGGCGAGGAAGTTCGCTTCGTCGACCTGTCCAATTGGCAGGATGTCGCGCTCCATCAAGATCTGCTTGGCGGCGACCTGCTGCGCACCAATGCCAACGGCCAGCTTGCGATCCTCTTCGCCGACCATACGCAGGTCCGCCTCGGCCGAAACTCGGCGCTGCAAGTCAAGCAGATGGGCGCCACCGGCGACACGATCCTCAACCTGCAATCCGGCACCATGTGGGCTCGAGCCCAACGCGGCGGCCAGGGCTTGACGGTGGAAACGCCGGCCGCGGCAGCTGCCATTCGCGGCACAGACTGGACACTGACGGTCAAAGGCGACCAGACCTCGCTTATCGTGTTGGAAGGCCGCGTGGAGCTCAAGAACGAGCACGGCAGCGTCGAGGTCGCACAAGGCGAGGCGGCCGTTGCCAGGATCGGCCAAGCGCCGCGTAAGCTCGTAATCGTAACGCCCGACGACCGCGAACAGATGCTCTTCTATCTAACATTGCGCAGCGGCTTCACCTTCATGCCTGCCTCCCCCCTTCCGATCCAGGAGATGCGTTCCAAGCGCAGCCGCATCGAGGCAAAGGCACCCGGCGCCAGAAATGCGGAGGAATGGCTGACACTTGCAGAAGTGCAAATGTCGCTCGATGGCCGCCGGAAGGCGGCGGAATCGCTCGCAAATGCCCGGCCACACAAACTCTCCGCCACCGAGCGCGCGCGCGCCGATTTGATCGAAGCGCTGATCGCCGGCGCAGAGAAGCGCTACGATGAAGCCGCAAGACTGTTTTCGCGGGCGGAACCGATGCTCGACCCGCAACGCCGCAGCATCGCCGCCTATGGCGGCTATTATTCGCGTTCGTTGCGGGACCCCAATCACGCGGAAAAGCCACCAGCCAACATCAGCGGCCCTTATGCCGCGGCGATGAAGGCCTACACGGCCGGCTTTCTCCAAGACATTCCCGCCGCGATCAAAACGATGAAGGAGGCAGAGGCACGCTATCCGACGGATTCACGGCTGCCAGCTTTGCGTGCGCAGCTTGCAATATTGATCAATGATCAGGTCCAGATGCGCGAAGCGATTGAACAATCGCTTTCGATCGACCCAAAAGACCCTGACGGACTGCAGGCGCGGGCTCGCATGCGCACAGCCTTCGAAGGCAACCTCGATGGCGCACTCGAAGACCTTAACAACGCGATCAAAATCACCCCGGGTTCCTCGATGGCTTGGAACGATCTCGGTTTGCTGCAAGATGCTCGCGGCGCCGACCGAGAATCCGAAGCCGCATTCAAGAAGGCGATCGAACTCGATCCCGACGACCCGATCAGCCACGCCAATCTTGCTGTTCACTATCTCGATCAGTCACGCATGAAGGAGGCCAAGCGCGAGATCGACCTCGCACTAGCCGTCGACCCCGCCTTCGACGTCGCCCTGCTGGCGCGGGGACGCTATTATCTGCAGACGGGTGAGATGGACAAAGCCGTCGACGACCTGCTGGCCGCCTCGACAGCCAATCCCAGCTATTCGCAGGCACAGCTGATGCTCGCAGCAGGACACTACGAGAAAGGCGAGCGCGATCCTTCGAACCAGGCTCTGGACAATGCTGATCGGCTCGACAAGAACGATCCCGTCATTTCGTCCTTTCGAACGGCCGTGGCGATCGACGACTACGATGCGGACGGCGCAATCCGAAATGCTCAGGAATTTCTGAGACGTTCGAAAGCCCGTGGCGGGCACTATGGCTCGCTCGGGGCCAATCAAGATGCCGGTTCGACGCTGAACAATGCATTCCGCCTGCAAGGGCTTAATGCCTGGGGGCGCTACTACGGCGACGCGGTCTTCGATCCGTTCGCCGGCAGCGGCTATGTCGACCAGGCCATCCGTGGAAATATCAGGCCCTTTGCCAATACGGAAATCTTCGACGACGAAATCGATCTCTTCAAGCCCAACTCGAATAGCTTCTCGGCATTGGTGCAGGGACTGCTGCTGGACCCGCATATGCTTTCGGGCCGATCGCGATCGGCCAATCTTCTAAGGCGCCCATTTCTGGAAGGCTCGCTCGGTGCTGGCGCGATGCATTCGGCAGGCAAGAACAGGCTCATTGGTGAAGCCGAAATTCAAGGCTTCGCCAATGAACCCTTCCCAATCAGCGGCTTTGCGAACATCACCTGGGATCAAACCCCGACGGCGGGCCAGGACCAGTCTTTCGCGGGAGGCCGATTTGGGACTGGCACATTCAGCGGCGACATTCGAAGCCTCTCAGGCAACGGATATCTGACAGCCACTCCCAACCCCGATGACCGTTTCGTTCTCTACGCAAATCACGCCGACAGCAAAGTCGATCGTGATTTGGCGTTTTCGCTGGCTCCGTTCGAGCAGAACGGCGACGCCGATAACAAGGCGACAGCAGCCGGCTTCGGCTGGAGCCACACCTTCGGCTATCGCAATGTCATGAATGCGGCGGTATTCTACACAGATACCGATCAGGATCTTACCCAAGAGTTCGGTCCGCCGCCGATATTGGACCGAATTGCGAAGACTTCACAAAAAAGCTACGTGGCGGCTATCAACCATCTCTACGGCGATGGCGAGTTGACATGGCGCTACGGTGTGGAAGGCGGGTTCGTCGAACTCAAAGCTTCGGATGAAATTGCGGGTTCGGCAATATCGGCCCCTGTCGATGAGAAGATCAACATCGGGCGCGCCTATGTTGATCTCATCCACGAGATCACCCCAGAGATCAAGGCTGAGTACGCACTTTTTGGCACGCTTATGGACGGCGAAGCGACGGATGTCAAACGCTTGGAGCCTCGCCTTGGAGGAGCATGGGCGCCGGCGGACGGTCAATGGCTGCGGGCGGCGTTCATGCGCCAAAGCTTCGACTTCGGCTCGCCGACGCTCTCTCCGATCGGCGTCCTCGGTCTGCAGCCGTTTCAGCCGTTCCTCGGCGCCGAGGGCTACACCGATACGATCGCGTTGCAATGGGATGCTCAGTGGACGGATTATCTGTTCACGAGCCTCGATTATCAGCACCAGGAAATTCGCGAACTGAGCGTGGCGTATCCGACAAGCGCGCCGTTCATTTTCCCGTTCACATTTGGTACCAATATTGACGATGGTCGCATTGATCGGGTCAGCGCAACAACGAACATTGCCCTGGGCAACGGTTTCGGAATTTCGGCGACTGCAGCCTATACCGATTCAAGAGACAATGATCCGACGAGTCCGACTTTTGGCAGATCTTTGCCCTATGTACCGAACAACTCCGGTCAGGTGGCCCTTACCTGGGTCAACGACGCCAATATAAAGGTCACCTTGGCAGCGAACTACACCGGCGAGCGTCAAGGCATCGATCCATTTCTGGGCAATGTCCACCTCGACGATTATTGGACGCTCGACGCCAATTTCCTATGGGAGCCGCTCGACAAGCGCTTTGCGCTTGAGCTTGCCGCCTTCAACCTGCTCGGGAAGGACTTCGAAATATCACCGGGTGTCGCCGGCTGGGGCCGTGCCGTAAAGGGCACGCTAAAAGTCCGGTTCTGATGAAAGCGCCTTCAACCCTTGGTCCGCTTTCACGGGTGCCTGCTTCGCCGCCGAGCATTCGTGGTCTCTGGCTGCTTATGCTGGTTCTCCTGACGCTGATCGGAATCTTGCTGCTTTCGCGCTTGCCGGCCTGGTCGCTGCTGGAGCTGAAATCTTTCGATTATCTATCGACGATCGATGATCCGCCGCCGCCGGATGGCGGACCGGTGATCGTGGCAATCGACGAGCCATCTCTCGCGGCCATCAATGCGCAATGGCCGTGGCCGCGTAGCCTGCACGCAGAGCTGATCCGGCAGTTGCGTGCGGCTGGCGCAAAGGCTGTTGGCATGGATATCATCATGGCAGAGCCTTCGACGGCCGAGCATGATGCGGCCATCACCGCCGCAGTCGGCCGGGACGTCGTTCTCGCAGGTGACGAAACGCTGATCGAGACGCCGCAAGCCAATCAACTCGTGCGGGCAACGCCGCTTCCCCAGTTGACGGCGGCAGGCGCACGTACAGGCATTGCGTCGATCGAGCTTGGAGGCGACGGCGTCTTCCGCACCATTCCGCTCTACGAGGATGGTTTTGCAGTCACCCTTCTGCGAGCAGCGGGCGATGACGCAGCGGTGATCCCGCAGAACGCAATGATCCAATCCTTCGGAGCGGCACGCAGCTATCCAACCGTCTCCTACTATCAGGCGCTCGACCCTGAGAACTTCTTGCCCGCGGGCATCTTCAAGGATCGCGTAGTGCTGATCGGCCTCAGTCTTCAAAACGCCCCGGAGATCGACAAGGGCGGTGCCGACGCCTTCGCGACGCCCTACACGATGCACACGGGCAAACTCACCGCCGGTGTCGAGATCCAGGCGACGATCTACGACAATCTTCGTCAGAAGCTTGCGATCGCCCAGACCGGTTCTGCGCCTTTCGTGGGCTTCATTCTGCTCGCGGCCCTGCTCGCCGCGGCAACGGTCTGGAGGTCGACCGGCTGGCTCACCCTGGTCGCGGCTATCGTCGCAGTCTTCGTCTTTGCTGCGCTCTGCTATGCCGGCGTCCGGTTCGGCCACCTCTTCGTTTCGCCGCTAGGGCCGACCGTCGCCTATGTCTCTGTTGCCTTCGGTCAAGCCGCTTTTGACTTTGCGGAAGAGCGCAGAAACAAGCTGCGGATTACTCGGGCCTTTTCACATTACATCTCGCCCGACCTCGTGAAGAAACTGTCGGAAGACCCCTCGCAGCTGAAGCTCGGTGGCGAGAAGCGCACGCTTTCAGTGCTCTTTTCCGATGTGCGAGGCTTCACCGCGATCGCAGAGACTATGAAGGACGATCCTCAAAAACTCACCGGTCTCATCAATCGTCTGCTGACGCCTTTGTCTGATATCGTCATGGATCATGGAGGAACGATCGATAAATACATGGGCGACTGCATCATGGCCTTCTGGAATGCTCCGCTCGACGACCCCGAGCATGCACTTCACGCGGTCGAGGCGTCGATCGCGATGCAGGCGGCGATAGCAGCGCTCAATGAGCAGCTCGAGGCGGAGTCAAAGGTAAGCGGCGCGCCGTTCCACATGCTGAAAATGGGCGTCGGTATCAATACCGGAGACTGCGTGGTCGGCAACATGGGCTCAACCCGCCGCTTCGACTACTCCTGCCTCGGTGACTCGGTCAATCTGGCATCCCGCCTGGAAGGCGAATCCAAAAACTACGGCATCGCCCTTTTGCTCGGAGAGGAGACGGCACGCCTTGTGAGTGGTTTCTACACCGTCGTCGAACTGGACCGGATCATCGTCAAAGGACGAACCGCGCCGTCCCCGGTATTCACGGTCGTGGAAGACGTTCATCCTGACGACTTAGAACTTCACAAAGCCTTCCTTGTGGCTAAATACAACAAGACGCTGACGCCGCTTGATGAGCGCTTCGAAAAACTGAAGACGGCTATTCCCCACCTCCAGCCATATTATGCGATCGTGCAGGAAGAAATTTAGAGGGTGATATCCCTTTCATCGCGACCCGCTTCCGATCCGCAGGATCGTTCGCAATGACCGACCAACTGCCGAGGCCACGACGGGTGTCCCCGCTTTGGCGATTGTGGAACTCGTTATCAGCGATGCGGCCGCCAGGGAGAGGGGCTGAATATCCAAGCTGTAAGCGCCAGCGCGCCTGCCGCACAGGCCCAGGCGAAGATATCGCCGATGAAGAGGTACCAGCGGCAACTCCGGCAGAAATTCTGGGCACCGTGATCAAAATAGCGGCATTGAATGGCGTCGCTGCCATTCGTGATCATGCTTCGGTCCGCAGCTATCATACATATTTGGAAGTGGCATGGACCTTGCTTCTTTATCCGCAGAGTTGGTGGCTAGGGTTCCGGCGCTCCTTTTCGGAGCGTGCTGGTCCGAGAGCCACCACCGGCTGGGGGAGAAATCCCACCGGATGCACGGCGGGATAAAAGCCCGGGAGACCTCGTAAGCCAAGGGATTGGCGGCGCGATGGTCTTTGCCGATCCCTTTTTGAAAAAAGCAAAAGGGGAATTTCTATGCAGACTTTTTCGAAGATCCTTTCCGTAACGGCCCTTTCGGTATCGCTGGCTTTCGGGCTTGGCTCCGCTGCAAGCGCCGCGCCGAAAACCAGTTTCAAGGTCGCCTGGTCCATCTATGTCGGCTGGATGCCCTGGGGCTACGCGAGCGACCACGGCATCGTCAAGAAATGGGCCGACAAATACGGCATCAACATCGAAGTCACTCAGTTCAACGACTACGTCGAGTCGATGAACCAGTACACGGCCGGTGCCTTCGATGCCGTAACGCTCACCAACATGGACGGCCTTTCGATCCCCGCTGCCGGCGGCGTCGACACGACGGCCGTGATCGTCGGTGACTTTTCAAACGGCAATGACGCCGTCATCCTCAAAGACAAGACGAGCCTTGCCGACATCAAGGGCCAGAACGTCAATCTGGTCGAATATTCCGTTTCGCACTACCTGCTCGCGCGCGCGCTCGACAGCGTCAAGCTCACCGAACGCGACGTGAAGGTGGTCAACACCTCTGATGCCGACATGGTCGCGGCCTACAAGACGCCCGACGTCTCGGCCGTCGTCACCTGGAATCCGCTGGTCTCGACCATTCTCGAGGATCCTTCGGCCAAGAAGGTCTTCGACAGTTCGCAGGTGCCGGGCGAGATCATCGACCTGATGGTCGCCAACAGCAATGTCCTCAAGGACAATCCGAATTTCGGCAAGGCGCTGGCCGGCATCTGGTACGAAACGGCGGCACTAGTGAAGGCGGATACGCCCGAAGGCAAGGCCGCCCGCGAAGCGATGGGGGCGGCCTCGGGCACGGATCTGAAAGGCTTCGAGGCGCAGCTCGCCGCCACCAAGCTTTTCGACAAGCCCGCCGATGCGGTTGCCTTCACCACCTCGCCGACCCTGCCGAAGACGATGGATCTGGTGCGCAGCTTCCTGTTCCAGAAGGGCCTGCTTGGCAATGGCGCGCCATCCGCCGATGTCATCGGCATTGAAATGCCCGACGGCAAGGTTCTCGGCGACAGCGCGAACGTCAAGCTGCGCTTCACGGAAACCTACATGAAGACCGCCGCCGCTGCGCTCTGAGCGAGACCTCCGCCGGCGGCGCCGGAGCGCCGCCTGTTTCCTTCATCCGCGGAGGTTCTCATGCGTTGGATCAATACCAGGCCCAGCCCCGGCGCGCGGCTTGCCCTGATGCTCTTGCCTTTTGCTCTGCTGATCGTCGCCTATGGCGCCGGTTCGGCGGCGCGACTTGCCGAAAACGCCAACGACAAGCTGCTGCCCAGCCTTGCCGGCTTTGCCGACGCCATCAATCGCATGGCCTTCATCGCCGATCCGCGCACGGGAGAATATCTGCTCTGGTCGGACAGCTGGGCGAGCCTGATCCGGCTTTTTGCCGGCCTGGGCATCTCCACGATGACAGCGCTGCTGATCGGTATGCTCATCGGCATGCTGCCTTATCTCAGAGCCCTCCTTTCTCCTTTCGTTGCCGTCATTTCGATGGTGCCGCCTCTGGCGCTTCTGCCGATCCTCTTCATCGTCATGGGCCTCGGCGAGACCTCGAAGATCGCTCTCATCGTGATCGGGGTTGCGCCGACGATGATCCGCGACCTGGCACTGAAGGCGCTGGAATTGCCGCGCGAACAGATCGTCAAGGCAGAAACGCTCGGTGGCTCCTCCTGGCAGATTGCGCTCCGCGTGGTGCTGCCGCAAATCCTGCCGCGACTGATCACCTGCCTTCGACTGCAGCTCGGGCCGGCCTGGCTGTTCCTGATCGCCGCCGAGGCGATCTCATCCGATTCCGGCCTCGGCTATCGCATCTTTCTCGTCCGCCGATATCTGTCGATGGACGTGATCTTTCCCTATGTCGTCTGGATCACGCTGCTTGCCGTGCTCATGAACTATCTGTTCGATCGTCTCCGCATCGCCGCCTTCCCCTGGTCCGAACTGGAGAAGCAGGCATGAGCGAACTCAGGATAGACAAGGTCTGGAAGGAATATGGCGACCAGATCGTGCTCGAGGACGTGTCGTTGAGGGTCGCCTCGCGAGCCTTTGTCGCCCTGGTCGGCCCGTCCGGCTGCGGCAAGTCGACCTTCCTGCGCATGCTGCTGGGGCAGGAGCGGCCGACCAAAGGCACGATCTTTCTCGATGGTGTGGCGCTGCCTGCCGAACCAGGCGCGGACCGCGGCGTGGTCTTCCAGCGCTATTCGGTCTTTCCGCATCTGACGGCACTCGGCAACGTGCTGCTCGGCAAGGAACTTACAGCCTCGCGCTACAAGGCCAAACTCTTCGGTGCGGCGCGCCGCGATGCGATCGAGGAGGCGCGTCAACTCATCGCCGAGGTCGGCCTTGCCGGCGCCGAAGACAAATATCCGGCCCAGCTTTCCGGCGGCATGCAGCAGCGCCTGGCGCTTGCCCAGGCGCTCATCATGCGCCCCAAGGTGCTGCTGCTCGACGAGCCTTTCGGCGCGCTCGACCCGGGCATCCGCGCCGAGATCCACATGCTGATGAAGCGGCTGTGGCATGAAACACAGATGACCGTTGTCATGGTCACCCATGACATGCGCGAAGCCTTCACGCTCGCCACCCGCGTCGTCGCCTTTGAGCGCCGCCGCGACCGACCGGAAGAGAAGGAACGCTACGGCGCGACCATCACCAAGGATATTTCCATCTGGCCGCCGCGCATCGCCGGCACGCCATCGATCTTCAGCTCCGACCGGGACGGCCCGGTCACTTCCCTGGGGCACCGCCGGGACGACCTGGCTTCGTCGGGAGAAATCCAGCCATGACACATGTCAGACGTTCGCCGGAAGAAATAGCCGCCAACCGCGCGCGCTACGAAGAGCATCAAAGAAAGGGCCTGGAATTCGCGCCAAAGGCCCTGCCAGGGGCAAGTCCCTTGCCTGCGCCCGAAATCGCCTCTGACAAGATCGTCCACCGCGAGGTAATCCCCGGCGGCTGGTACTGGTCGACCCATGTCAGGAAGAACGAAACCTTGCGCGTCAGCCTCGATCACGGCTTCTCGACGGTCTCTCTCGTCGCCTGGAGTGCCGCCGACACCAGCGAGCGGCTGAACCTGCCCGATACCGTGAAGATGCAGTGGACGACAGCGCTCGGCAAAGGCCGGGTGATCTTCTCCGACATGGGCCGGGTGATGTTTTCCGTTACCGAGGATTCCTCTGGCGCACATGATTGCCTGATGGGCAGTTCCACCGCGGCCTCAAACCTGGCGAAATACGGGGAAGGTAAACGCAGCACCCGTGACAACCTCGTCCTGCTCGCCACCAAGGCCGGGCTCGACAGGCGGGATATTCCCTCGGTGCTGGCACTCTTCGCCCCTGTCCGCGTTGACCGGGACGGCGCATTCCTATGGAGGCCGGAACTTTTGAGTGGCGGCGATTATGTTGAGCTGCGCGCCGAGATGGACCTGATCGTCGGCTTTTCCAACTGCCCGCATCCGCTCGATCCCGATCCCAGCTACCAGCCAAACTCGGTGACTGTCACCCGCATCGCAGCAGTGGAGCCACCAGCCGACGACCTTTGCCGGACCGCGACCGCCGAGGCCATGCGCGGCTTTGAAAACAACACGCTGGCGGCGATCTGAGGAGGAGCGAGACCATGACCGATTTCATCCAGACGGCACCTAGCCGCACGCTCGAAAACGTGGTGCAGGATCACTTCATCGCCGCGGAAGCTCCGTTCTCGACGGTGGTGCGGAAAGGCCAGACGTTGCGCATCGAGGATAGCTACGGCCAGCAGGCGATCGACACGCTGTTCTACAATGCCGCGGATTTCTCCGAGCGCTATTCCAACCAGGATACGATGCGCGAACAGGGTGCCGCCTATATCTCCACGAATACGAAGATCATCTCGAATGAAGGCCGGGTCATGCTGACCATGACCGCCGACAGTTGCGGTCGTCACGACACCTCGGCCGGCGCCTGCTCCTGCGAAAGCAACACGGTGCGCTTCGGCCACGGCACAAAGTATCTCCATGCATGCCGCGACAATTTCGTTCTGGAAGTCTCCAAGCACGGCATGAGCAAGCGCGATGTTGTTCCGAATATCAATTTCTTCATGAACGTGCCGATCGAGCCTGGCGGCGAGATGACGATCGTCGACGGGATCTCCGCGCCGGCCGATTATGTCGAATTGAGAGCGGAAATGGACGTACTGCTCGTCATCTCCAATTGCCCGCAGATCAACAATCCCTGCAACGGTTTCGATCCGACACCGATCCGGGTGCTGGTCTGGGACAGCGAGGCCTGACATGTTCAACAAGGTTCTGATCGCAAACCGGGGCGAAATCGCCGTCCGGATTATCAAGACGTTGCGGCGCATGGCGATCGCTTCCGTTGCCGTCTATTCCGATGCCGACCGCTTTTCCAAGGCGGTGCTGATGGCCGACGAGGCAATAAGGCTCGGCCCGGCGCCGGCATCCGAAAGCTATCTCGACATCGACGCCGTCATCGCCGCCTGCAAGGCAACCGGCGCCGAGGCCGTGCATCCGGGCTATGGCTTCCTTTCGGAAAATATCGATTTTGCCGAGCGGCTGGCCAGGGAAGGTATCGCCTTCATCGGACCGACGCCCGATAACATCGCCGCCTTTGGGCTGAAGCATCGGGCTCGCGAACTGGCGCGTGAAAGCGGCGTGCCGCTGCTGCCCGGCAGCGGCCTCTTGGAAACGAGCGATGAAGCTCTGAAGGCTGCCACCGAGATCGGCTATCCGGTGATGCTGAAATCGACCGCCGGCGGCGGCGGCATCGGCATGCAGCTTTGTCACGACCCGGAAAGCCTGAGCGCTGCCTTCGAGAGCGTGCAGCGCACCGCACGCGCAAGCTTTGGCGATGCGCGTGTCTATCTGGAGCGTTTCGTCGACAGGGCTCGCCATGTCGAAGTGCAGATCTTTGGCGACGGCAATGGCCGGGTGATCGCGCTCGGCGAGCGCGACTGCTCCTTGCAGCGCCGGAACCAGAAGGTGATCGAGGAGACCCCAGCGCCGGGATTATCCGATGCGGTTCGGATCCGCCTGCATGCGGCGGCCGTCGCGCTCGGTATCTCCGCCCGCTACCGATCGGCGGGAACGGTCGAATTCATCTACGACCCGGCACGCGAAGAGTTTTATTTCCTCGAGGTCAACACTCGCCTGCAGGTCGAGCATCCCGTGACCGAAGCGGTCTTCGGCATCGATCTCGTCGAATGGATGATCCGTCAAGCGGCCGGCGAAGACGTGCTGACCGGAAAGGAAAATCTCGTTCCCAAGGGTGCCGCTATCGAAGCGCGCATTTATGCCGAGATGCCGCATGCCGGGTTCAGGCCAAGCGCCGGGTTGCTGACCGAGGTCGTATTTCCGGACAAGGTACGTGTCGACGGCTGGATAGAGACGGGCACCGAGGTCAGCCCCTATTATGATCCCATGCTCGCCAAGGTGATCGTGACGGCCGAGGATCGCGCAAGCGCGATTAAAGCGCTCGGCAAGGCACTCGAAGACAGCAAGATTTCCGGCATCGAGACCAATCTCGATTATCTGAAGGCGATTGCGGCCTCGGATCTTCTGGCGAGCGGCCATGTGGCGACGACGGCGCTCAAGGATTTCATCTTCTTGCCCGATGTTGTCGAAGTGGTTTCGCCGGGCGCCCAGTCGAGCCTGCAGGAGCTGCCGGGGCGACTGGGTCTCTGGCATGTCGGCGTGCCGCCAAGCGGACCGATGGACGAGCGATCCTTTCGCCATGCCAACCGTCTGGTCGGAAATGCCGACGAGACAGCGGCGCTGGAGCTGACCGTCTCCGGGCCGGTGCTGAAATTCTTTTCGGATGTCACGGTCGCGCTTGCTGGCGCGCAAATGCCGATGACGCTGGACGGCATGCCGGCTCGACATGATGCGGCGATCCTCGTCAAGGCGGGTCAGACGCTTTCGATCGGTGCGATCGCCGATGCCGGCCAGCGTACCTATCTCGCCGTTGCCGGCGGTTTCGCGGCCCCGGAGGTGCTCGGTTCGCGCGCCACCTTCAGTCTCGGCCAGTTCGGAGGCCATGCGACGGGAGCGCTTCGCGCCGGCCATGTGCTGCGGCTCGCCCGCGCTCCGCAGCCTGCGTCGAAGCCGGCCAATGAACCGGCCGAGCTCACGCGCAACTGGAAAGTCGGCGTGCTCTACGGCCCGCACGGCGCTCCCGATTTCTTCTTGGAGGAGGATATCGAAACGCTGTTTTCAACCGAATACGAGGTTCATTTCAACAGCGCCCGCACCGGCGTGCGCCTGATCGGCCCCGCGCCGAAATGGGCGCGCACGGATGGTGGCGAAGCCGGGCTTCATCCTTCCAACCTGCACGATAACGCCTATGCGGTCGGCGCGATCGACTTTACCGGCGACATGCCGATCATTCTCGGTCCCGACGGCCCGAGCCTCGGCGGCTTCGTTTGCCCGGCGGTGATCGCGCGGGACGAGCAATGGAAGATGGGCCAGTTCAAACCGAGCGACAAGATCCGCTTCCATGCGGTGAAGCGCGCCGAGGATCCGATCGCCGGGCCGGTGGTCAGACGCATCGGCGACGATGCGGGTGCCGCGATCATAGGGCACAGCGAGGCGGGGCCTGTCCCCGTGGTCTATCGCCGCCAGGGAGACGACAATCTGCTCGTCGAATACGGGCCGATGCAGCTCGACATCGCGTTGCGCCTGCGCGTGCATCTTCTGATGCAGGCGATCAAGGAAGCGAAGCTTCCGGGGCTCGTCGATCTTACGCCCGGCATACGGTCGCTGCAGATCCACTATGACGGAACCGGCCTTGCCCGAACGCGCCTTCTCGGCCTCCTGACCGAGATAGAGGCCTCCCTGCCGCCAGCGCAGGCGGTGAAGGTCCCAAGCCGGATCGTGCATCTGCCGCTGTCCTGGAACGATCCCGATGCCGAACTTGCGATGCGCAAATATCAGGAGCTCGTCCGCCCGAATGCGCCCTGGTGCCCGTCGAATATCGAGTTCATCCGCCGCATCAATGGGCTGGCCGACGAACAGGCGGTGCGCGACATCGTCTTTGATGCCAGCTATCTCGTGCTGGGGCTTGGCGACGTCTATCTCGGCGCGCCGGTCGCCGCGCCGATGGACCCGCGCCATCGGCTTGTCACGACGAAGTACAATCCCGCCCGGACATGGACGCCGGAAAACGCCGTCGGCATCGGCGGCGCCTATATGTGCATCTACGGCATGGAAGGCCCCGGCGGCTATCAGCTCTTCGGCCGGACGATCCAGGTCTGGAACACTTGGCGCCAGACGAAGGTCTTTTCCAAAGAGAAGCCATGGCTGCTCGACTTCTTCGATCAGATCCGCTTCTTCCCGGTGAGCCACGAGGAACTCACCGAAGCGCGCGCAGCCTTCCCGCACGGCGGCTATCCGATCCGCATCGAGGAGAGCGAATTCTCCTATGCGGCCTATGAGGCGGACCTTGCCCGCAATGCACAGGCGATCGGCACCTTCAAAGCTCGCCAGCAATCGGCCTTCGAGGCCGAACGGCAGCGCTGGAAAGATCTCGGCCTCGACAGTTTCTCCGTTGACGAGGGCAGCGGTCCCGGGCTCGGGGGCGACATCCCCGAAGGCTGCTTCGGCATCGAAAGCGCCGTGCCCGGCAACGTTTGGAAGATCCTCGTCGAGGAGGGCCAGCCGGTCGTCGCCGGCGAGACGCTCGCCATCATCGAATCCATGAAAATGGAAATCAACGTCACCGCCCATGCACCAGGCCGCGTCCGCGATCTGCGCGCAGGTCCCGGCCGCAACGTCAAAGCCGGCGATGTCCTCGTCGTGTTGGAGGAAATCTGATGCTCCCCATCATTCTCGATCTTGCTTCGCTCCAGTCCGCCTATGCAGCCGGATTATCGCCCCTTGATCTCGTCGAGGAGGTGATCCGCCGCCGCAAAGCATCCGACGATCCGGCGATCTTCATCACGCCGACCCCGGACGATGACCTGCGCGCCGCCGCCAAGGCACTGCTGGTCCACGCGCCGAAACCGAACAGCCTGCCGCTCTGGGGCATTCCCTTCGCGGTCAAGGACAATATCGATGTGGCGGGTCTTCCGACCACGGCCGCGTGCCCAGCCTTCGCCTATCATCCCGACGAGAATGCGACTGTCGTGGCGCGGCTCAAGTCCGCCGGCGCACTGGTGATCGGCAAGACCAATCTCGACCAGTTCGCGACCGGCCTTAATGGTACGCGCTCGCCGCACGGCGCACCGCGTTCGGTATTCGACAGGGATTATGTGTCTGGCGGCTCGAGCTCCGGTTCGGCGGTTGCCGTCGCCTTGGGCCTTGCCAGTTTCGCGCTCGGCACCGACACGGCCGGTTCCGGCCGTGTGCCGGCGGCCTTCAACAATCTCGTCGGCATCAAGCCGACGCCGGGGCTGGTGCCGAATGTCGGCGTGGTGCCCGCCTGCCGCAGCGTCGATGTCGTCACTATTTTTGCCGCAACGGTCGGCGACGGCATTGCGATCCGCAAGATGATGGAAGGTTATGACGCCGCCGACCCCTTCTCGCGCAGGGCCACATCAGCCAGCCTGCCTGCCTCCGGCCTGCGGATCGGCGTGCTCGACGGGGCGGAGCGGGAATTCTTCGGCAACAGAGACGTGGAGGCCCTTTACGACGCTGCGATCGAACGGGCGCGTGCCCTCGGCGCGATCATCGTTCCCTTCGATTACGCTCCGTTCCGGCAGGCGGCCGAGCTGCTCTATAACGGCCCCTGGGTCGCCGAGCGGCTGGCGGCGGTGAAAGATTTTCTCGCCAGCAACGCCGATGATTTCGACCCGACGGTGCGCACCATCATCGAAGGCGCGAAAACCTACGATGCCGTCGATGCTTTCGAGGGCAGATACAGGCTCGAAACGCTGCGCCAGAAGACCAGACGGGAATGGGAGAAGGTGGACATCCTAATGCTGCCGACCTCGCCGACCACCTACACGGTCGCGGAGATGATGGCAGACCCCATCGTCAAGAACGGGCATTTCGGCCGGTACACCAACTTCGTCAATCTGCTCGATTGCGCGGCGATCGCCATTCCGGCCGGCTTCGACGCCATCGGCCACCTGCCGGCCGGCGTGACCCTGATCGGCCCGGCCTTCACCGACGAGGCGCTGGCTCCCTTCGCCGACGCCATGCACCGGACCTTGAGCGCGGGGATGGGTCGGGACCGCGCAGCGACTATCCCCGAGGCAAGCCGCGTGCCGCCGGCAAATGACGGCTCTGTGCCGATCGTCGTCGTCGGGGCACATTTGAGCGGCATGCCGCTCAATCACGAGCTGACCTCCTCCGGTGGCTATCGGCTGAAGACCTGCCGGACGGCCGGCGACTACCGTCTCTTCGCGCTGCCGGGAACCGTCCCGCCCAAGCCGGGGCTGGTGCGTGAACCCGGCTTTGCAGGCGGCGGCATAGAGGTCGAGGTCTGGGCCCTGCCACCCGAAGCCTTCGGTCGTTTCGTCCAGAAAATCCCAGCTCCGCTCGGCATCGGCAAGATTACGCTAGACGACGGCACGGCGGTTTCTGGCTTTCTCTGCGAGAGCCACGCCACGACAGGGGCCAAAGACATCACCGAATTTGGTGGCTGGCGAAATTTCATTCGCACCGCAAATGCCACGGCTTGAATAATGGAGAAACGAGATGAGAAAGCTCCTCCTCAGGACAATGCGGATCATTCTCGACGGCCTGATCGCCAGAACCCTTGCGATTGATAGTCGTGATTTCACGCCATCCTCCCGCCGTTTGCAGCGAGGCATCCCGCGAGACTGATCGATCGCGCCAATTGGAGCCGTGAGCGGCAGATAATCCCGGTCTCGCCATCGCTGTCTCCGAGATGCACGAAAACGATTTTTATGAGCAATGGCCGCAAAAGTCGGAGGAGCAACCTTCCACGTCTCGTCTTTCAGTCGCGGTGTGGCCGATGTCAAAACGTACGGCGGGTGACCTACGGATTTTTATATATAATTGCTGAGAACGCTTTGCCGTGGGGGAATAGGAACCGGCTCTCTGTACAGACAGGCAAGTCAACCGGCATAAGACCTTATGATGGAAATTATTTTTCCATTTGAACTTCTTCGTCAGTCATGTCGTTGACGGCTGGCTTCGCGCTTTCGGATTGCCGGCTTGTTCTCAAATCATTCTCGTCGAAGGCGTATCGGCGCAGGAGAGCGAAAAGTGCTTCGTTCATATGAGGCCCATCCAGCAGCTCAGGATTATCACAGATAACATTGATGGTCCGCCGCACAACGCGATCTGCCGCAGCCTCCGATTCGACGAATTTTTTTGCCCATTTCAGCAGAATGGGGCGAAGATCACGATCTAGCGACATTTCTGTCGATCTCGAAACGGGCATAGAGTTCCTCGTATTCCTGGGCGACCGGCTCACACTCTGTCCTGCGATCACAAGCGCCTGAGGATTGATGACAGTACGCTTCATACTACGCGTTAAAAGACAGGAGTCCACTTGGCAGCCGCATTTTGTTGCGGTGCATCTGGCTTGGAATGCTCGACGGAACAATAGGTAAGTAAACTTCCAGGCTCAGCCGGTTGGGCGCTTTCGTTTAGCCGGCTGAACCAAGAACTGCTGTGCGCGTGTTCGAAACAAGAGGACAAGCACGCCGCAGCTCGCGGGCGACTGCAGGTACAAATGGCTCTGATCAGTGAGGAATCCTCTCTCGCGAGATCTTATACTCCTGACTAAGCTCTATTTCCCCAACTGTTTGGCCATCTGCAGGTGATGTTCGAGCGTAGGTGTCGTATTGGCAGCCCATGCTTTCAAAGCAGCATTGTCTCCCTTTTCGCCATACCGCTTGAAAAGATCGACGGCGCTGGCGTGAGCCGAACGTTGGTCGGAATCATAGCGCTGAGTGAATTCCTTTCCCTTCAGCTTTTGGAGCCTTGTCAGCATCTTTTTCTGATTGGACGTCATTTCAGTGGGAAGCGTCGCTTTCGCCTTGCCGCTCGTCACCAGATCTTTCAATTGCATAGTCGTCTTTTGATGATCGTCGACCATTTGCTGCGCAAAGGTCTTTGTCTGATCATCGCCTCGTTGTAGAGCAAGCTTGCTGGCTTCAATTTCGAACATGTCGCTGCTCGCAGCCTCATTGATGAAATCCTGCGTCGTCGGTGCAACACCCACGAGAGAATTGATGCCTGTCTTTTCGGAAGCCGATTGAGCAAATGCCCCGGTGACTAGGAGCAAGAGTCCCGCAGTAATGATTGAGCGTTTCATAGCGTTCTCCTTTCTTCAGTTTTCGAACCCCGAAAGGGCTGAAACGTTCCAAATCCATTTGTTCCCTGCTGGATGCCAGTGGCTAGAAATACACCCGCAGAGGCAACTTCCCGTCACAGCGCAAGCCTCCATGCCGACTAGGCATCGGACGCAGTCGGCGCTTTGATATCCCGCTTCATTCCTGCAGAATGCGCCTACTATTTCAGGGTTGTCGGATATGACCCGGATTGAACAAGATCTGCTCTAGCCACGAATCGCCGATCGTGTTCGCGACGATGGGCCGCATATTCTCCTAATTGCGGGCTTGAAAGACACGATGGCGCATCGAGCGGGTTCGAGAAAAAATATTCCATTTGAGCGGGCTGGGTGGTATTTTCGTCTTTGCCTATAAAATTTGTGATCTTTATCTTCTCACTCCATCGAACCGATGGAGATAATATGAGAATTCGTATTGCAGGTCTTTTTTCCGCAATTCTTCTTGCAGCGACAGCCGCCGCGCAAGCGGAGACGATCAAGGTGGGCGTTGTGCCGGGCGTTTATGCCGACTCCATCGAAGCGGTGATCCCAGAGGCAAAGGCCAAGGGCCTGGATATCCAAGTTGTCGAATTCACCGATTGGACGACGCCGAATATTGCGCTTCAATCTGGCGATATCGACGTCAACTACTTCCAGCATCAGCCGTTCCTGAACAATGCGATCAAAGAGCGGGGTTATGATTTTGTAAGTGCCGGCATCGGCGTTCTTGCCAATATCGGCCTCTATTCGCTGAAGCATAAGAATTTTGCCGATGTGCCGCAAAATGGAAAGGTCGCGATTGCCAATGACCCCGTCAATCAGGGGCGTGGGCTGCTCCTGCTGCAAAAGGCGGGCCTTATCAAGCTCAAGGATGGCGTCGGCTTCAAGGGCACGCTCGACGACATTGTCGACAACCCGAAGAAGCTGACCTTCAACGAGGTCGAGGGGCCGCAACTGGCGCGCGTCACTGGCGATGTGGATTTGGCACAGGGTTATCCGCACTTCATCGTGGCGTCCAAGGCCTTCGATCCAAGCTCGGGCCTTATCTATTCCGGTGTCGACGACAAGCAATTCGCCATCATCTTCGCGGTGCAGAAGCAGAAGGCGGATGATCCCGGGATTAAGCAGCTTGTGGCGCTCTATCAGAATTCGCCGGCTGTACGCGCGGCAATTGGCAAAGCATTCGCCAACGATCAGAAGCTTTATACGCTCCCATGGCTGAACTGATCGAACGAGTAAGGCAGGGCCCGGAGCACGGTGCGGCATCGAGTGGCGGCGATATATCGCAGCGCGCCGCGGTTGTCGGTGATGAGCCACTCCCAGGCTCTTCCGCGGGCTCAGTCATCTTTGAAGGTGTGGAAAAGGTCTATTCGTCACTCGCCGGCCCAGTCCACGCCCTCAAGGGTATCAGCCTCGATGTGCCGGCCGGGGCGATCTATGGCATCATCGGCCGAAGCGGTGCCGGCAAATCGAGCTTGCTGCGGACCATAAATCGCCTGGAAAAGCCGACTGGCGGAAGGGTCCTGGTCGACGGGCAGGACATTTCGGTGCTTGATGAAGATGCGCTGGTCGCATTGAGGCGGCGCATCGGCATGATATTCCAGCATTTCAATCTTCTCTCCGCCAAGACCGTTTGGGGGAATGTGGCTCTGCCGCTGATCGTCGGCGGAGTGCCGCGCCGGCGGATCGAAGAAAGGGTCGCCGAAGTCCTGTCGCTGGTGGGATTGGAGGGCAAGGAGCGTTCCTATCCGTCGCGCCTCTCGGGTGGTCAAAAGCAGCGCGTCGGTATTGCGCGCGCACTTGTGCATCGGCCGGAAATCCTCCTTTGCGACGAGGCGACCTCGGCGCTCGATCCGGAGACGACGCTTTCCATTCTCGGGCTGCTCAAAGACATCAATCGCCGTCTCAAGCTGACCATCATTCTGATCACCCATGAAATGAGCGTCATCCGCGAGATCTGTGATCACGTACTTGTTCTCGATCAGGGGGAGATTGCTGAAGCTGGGCCGGTTTGGCGCATTTTCGGCAATCCGGAGCATCCAGCCACCCAAGCACTCTTGCGGCCACTCAACCGCGATATACCGGAGGACATAGCCAAGCATCTGCGACCTTCGCCGGGCGACAAGCATTCGGAGGCCATTCTGGAATTGACCTATACGGGTGAGCACGGGTTGGAACCCGACCTTTCTCGAATAGCCAGTGCAACCGGTGCTTCTGTGCGGTTGCTACAGAGTTCGCTCGACCGTATTCAGGGTCGCGTCCATGGCCGGTTGTTGATTGCGGCTCGCGGGGTGGCGGGCGATACGACGATCCCTGCGCAATTTGCCGGTCTTGCTCATCAAGCCAGGATATTAGGTTATGTCGACCATGATGTATGAGCGTCTGTGGCAGGCGCTTCTCGATACGATTGCGATGGTCGGCGTTTCCGCTCTGATCGCATTTGCCGCCGGCATTCCTCTTGCCGTCTTCCTGGTGCTTTCGGCGCCCGGTGGCCTCATTCATGCACCGCGGCTACATGGCATTCTCGCGGCCATTATCAACGGCTTTCGTGCGACCCCATTCATCGTTCTCTTGGTGGCGTTGTTGCCATTGACGCGACTGCTTACCGGAACGACGATCGGTGTATGGGCCGCCGTCGTGCCGCTCTCCATCAGCGCAACGCCGTTCTTTGCGCGCATCGCCGAAGTTAGCCTCCGTGAGGTCGACGGTGGGTTGATCGAGGCGGCGCAGGCGATCGGCTGCCGCCGCTGGCACATCGTGCGGCATGTGCTTCTGCCTGAAGCGCTTCCGGGCATAGTCGGTGGTTTCACCATCACCATCGTCAGCATGATCGGCGCCTCGGCCATGGCAGGTGCAGTCGGCGCCGGCGGCCTCGGCGATATGGCGATCCGCTATGGTTATCAGCGCTTCGATACCACCGTCATGGCAGTCGTCATCGTCATACTTATTGCCATGGTCTGTTTGGTGCAGTTTGCCGGCGACTATGCCGTTCGGCGCCTGCGAGCGCGCTAAGATCAGCGACAACATCCGGAGTGATCCCATGACTGAACGCGATGCTGTGCCGGCTGTTACCGGATCGCAAGAGGAAGCCACCATCAGGCGCCCGTTGCCGCCGCGCACTCCACATTTGATCCGCTCGGATGCCGAGGCGCTGGAGATCGCCCATGACCTAGCGGCGCGTTTTGCCCGAGGTGCTGCAGCGCGTGACCGCGCTCGTCGTCGTATCTATCGCGATATCCTTGCCGGCTATCGTATCGGCAATGCCGGACCGGAGCGCGGGCAGAAGGCGGTCAATCACAGCTCAACCCGCCTCACACGCCTGGCAGATGGGCTGAGATTGACCGGGCGGCGCTTCTACTCCACCGGTGCCATCTTCGCTCATTGGATTCCGACGCGCGCCGTCGACGATGACGGGCGTGCGGTCCAGGTCTGGGCCGCCTATGACGCGCCGGGCGTGCGCGTGATCGACGACTGGTCCTCTTTCGGGCAGCGCACGACGGCCAGCGGATCGGTAGAGTTTACCAACGTACCGGTGGATGAGACCTTGGTTTTCCCGGTCTGGTCCTACACGAACAGGCCCGGTGTATCCGGTCCCATCTCGCAGCTCATTCAGGCGGCCATCGATTCCGGGATAGCAGCGGCCGCTGTCACCGATGCCATGGCCTTTGTTCGCGATCACGCAAGACCATGGATGGATTCAGGCCTTCAGTCGGCTTGCGACGATCCGACGATCCTCCATGAAATCGGCGACCTCCATACGGATCTACACGCAGCGCAAGCGCTTCTTTACGAAGCCGCGGCCGTTATCGACGAGGTGGCAAAGGCGCCGGTTACCGAGGCGGAGAGTGCCAGAGCTTCCGTCGCCGTTGCCGAGGCCAAGATATTGACCACGGAGGTCGCATTGCAGGCGGCTGAAAAACTCTTTGATGTCGCAGGATCCGCAGCGACGCGGGAGGCCCATAATCTCGATCGGCATTGGCGAAATGCGCGGGTGCATACGCTTCACGACCCCGTGCGCTGGAAATATTATCTGCTCGGCAATTATCAGCTCAACGGCATATTCCCAGCCCGCCATCAATGGAACTAGCGAGGAAAGTCGTGACCGATACCGATCTTCGCATCCCGGTCGAACCTGCACCGGCACCGCTGCGGCGGCCCGATCTCATTACCGGCGACGAGCAGGCCATCGAGGTCGCAACTGCACTGGCTACGGAATTTGCCGCCGGCAGCGCCGAACGCGACAGGGATCGCATCCTACCATGGCGTGAGCTGGAGCGTTTCAGCGAAACTGGCCTGTGGGGCATCACCGTGCCGCGCGAATTTGGCGGTGCGGGCGTGTCGACGCTTACACTGTCCAATGTGATCGCGATTATCGGTGCCGCCGATGGATCGCTGTCGCAGATCCCTCAAAACCATTTCTATGCGCTTGAAGTGCTGCGCGTTGGGGCGTCGGCTGAGCAGCAACGCTTCTTCTTCGAGCGTGTGCTGTCGGGTGAACGCTTCGGTAACGCGCTGGCGGAAATCGGTCAGCGCGATTTCAAACGGCGAACCCAGCTTTTTCGCGAGACGGGAAAATGGCGTGTACACGGACGGAAATTCTACTGCACGGGGGCCATTTACGCGCACTGGATTCCGACCCTTGTCGTTGTGCAGGAGGACGAGAAAGACGTCACCTATCTCGCCTTCATCCCGCGCAATGCGCCCGGCGTGACGGTCATCGACGACTGGGACGGCTTCGGTCAACGGGTTACTGGAAGCGGCTCTGTCGAATTCGACAGGGTTGAGATCGAACCGGAATGGATCGTCACGTTTCAATCATCCTTTGAGCGCCCGACGACGATCGGTCCTGTCGCACAAATCATGCATGCGGCAATCGATCTCGGAATAGGGCAGGGCGCCTATCGGGAGATGTTGCGGTTTATCCGCGAACGGGCTCGACCCTGGCTGGATTCCAAGGTCGAGCGCGCTTCCGAAGATCCATTGACGTTGCAAAACGTCGGGAATGTCTGGTTGCGGCTGCGCGCGGCGGAAGGCTTGCTGAGGCGAGCCGCGGAGATAACGGATGCGGCTCGCGTTGATATGACCGAAGATAGCGTTGCGCGTGCCTCGATCGCCGTTGCGGAAGCGAAGATATTGGCCACCAAGGCGAGCTTGCTCGCCGCCAACAAGCTGTTCGAACTATCGGGTACATCGTCGACGCTTTCGGACGACAACTTCGATCGCTATTGGCGCAACGCCCGCACACATACGCTGCATGACCCGGTGCGCTGGAAATATCAGACCATCGGCAATTATTATCTCAATGGCAAACGACCACCGCGTCACGGCGCAATCTGAAATCGGAATAGCTGAAGATGGCGACCAGGAAAAAGCAGATATTGCTCAACGCGTTCAACATGAACTGCGTCGGGCACATCAATCATGGGCTATGGGCGCATCCCAGGGACCAATCCCATCGCTACAAGACGCTCGACTATTGGACCTCGCTTGCCACCACGCTCGAACGCGGGCTGTTCGACGGCATCTTTCTTGCCGACATCTTGGGTGTCTACGACGTCTACCAGGACTCCGTTGATCTGACACTGCGTGAATCTATCCAGTTGCCGGTCAACGATCCCCTATTGCTCGTTTCCGCGATGGCCGCTGTGACGCGACACCTTAGTTTTGGTGTCACCGTCAATGCCAGTGCCGACGCGCCGTATATTTTCGCCAGGCGAATCTCGACCCTGGATCATCTGACCGGTGGCCGCATCGGCTGGAATATCGTGACGGGCTATCTCGACAGCGCGGCGCGCGGGCTGGGCCTTGAGAACCAGATCGAGCACGACAGCCGCTATGATCGCGCGGACGACTATCTCGACCTGCTCTACAAGCTCTGGGAGGGAAGCTGGGAGGACGACGCGGTCTTGGTCGACAAGGAAAGGCGCATCTATGCCGATCCGTCAAAGGTACATGCGATCGACCATCGTGGGCCGTTTTACCGCTCGCAGGCCTATCACCTGGCCGAACCGTCGCCCCAGCGCACGCCGGTTCTTTATCAGGCCGGAACGTCCGGCCGTGGGAAGCAGTTTGCAGCGCGCCATGCGGAATGCGTCTTCATCGCAGCCCCCGACAAGAACTCAGCCCGCGCGGCCTCCCGTTCGTTGCGCGAGGCGGTCGTCGCTGCCGGCCGAAAGCCGGAAGACATAAAGATCTTCCTCGGCATCACCGTCATCACCGATCGCTCCGCTACCGCGGCACGGGAGAAGCATGCAGAATATCTGCACTATGCCAATCCGGAGGCAGGACTTGCTCATTTCTCGGCCAGCACGGGCATCGATTTTTCCAGGTACGATCTCGATGAGGCCATCACCTATGGCAAGTCCAATGCCAGCCAATCGGCAACGCAGATCGCTCAGCAACGCGGCTGGACAAAGCGGCAGTTGCTGCAGGAGCTTGCCATGGGTGGGCGTTACCCGGTCGTCGTCGGCGATGCCACGGAGGTTGCCGATGAGCTTTCATCATGGATGGATGAAGGCGAGATCGACGGTTTCAATCTTACCCGCACGGTCGCGCCGGAAAGCTTTGAGGACTTTATCGACATTGTGGTGCCCGCACTTCAGGAGCGCGGTCTCTACAAAACCGGTTATGAACAGGGCTCGCTTCGCAAAAAGCTTTTCGGTGAAGGTGACAGATTGCCGGATCGTCACGTAGCTTCATCCTTTCGCCGGCGATCGGACTAAACCTGGAACGAGCATGCAGTGACTGCAGGTTCCTGGAAGCTGCGGATCGTCGGCCGTAATGTTTCCATTGAGGATGCAAACGTGGACGCGATCAAGGACAGTGAACGGGCCGGAATTGGAATGCGATTTCTCAACCGCCCGACAAGTTAGCACAGAACGTAATATGCCTATCCGGCGCATGCCTCTATAGTCTATAAAAATGATAGACTATAGAGGCATGCGCCATGCGTGGGTTTTATCTGACGGGAATCGTTGTCTCCGGGAATATCGTAACGTCGGCCTTATTGTTCGGCCTGACACTGGCTCGCGACAGGTTTGATCCACGTTCACAACAGCTAAACCAGCATCGTCTGATGCCGCACATTCGATGAGGTCGCACGTGCGGAAATCAGAACTTGTTTCCAGCGTTGCGGCGAGCCATCCCTACCTTCGATTTCAGGAGGTGGAGCTTATCGTCGAGACAGTATTGGATGAAATAACCGAGACTCTCGCCGAAGGCGGAAGGGTTGAATTGCGTGGTTTTGGTGTTTTTTTCCGTTCGCAACAGATCGGCGCATCCCGCTCTCAACCCGAAGAACGGTCAGCGGGTCTTGGTCGACGAGAAATGGGTCCCCTTCTTTCGCATGGGAAAGAACTTGTTTGACCGGCTCAATCAGGAGCCGCTGTCATAGGAGCCATCAGGGCTGGTCGTGGAGCTTCCTTGCTGCCTTGGCGCCTCCCGAGCTGCAGCCGGCGGGAATAGCCCATCAATGGATCCAAAAGTGCATGTAATTCAAATGACATATTCCGGTTCCAGCAATGTCTGGTCCATCGTAATGCCTGGCAGAGCGGAGTGCCGCTTTCCCACGGAACGAGCAGGGACGCCGGCAACGGAGGTATATGGCTTGACGGAGCTGACGACGACACTGCCGGCTCCGACTTTGGCACCTTCGCCAATCTCGATGTTTCCGAGAATCGTGGCCCCCGCTCCAATGAGCGCGCCGCGGCGAACTTTCGGATGACGGTCGCCGGCCTCCTTGCCCGTACCGCCGAGAGTAACGTTTTGCAGGATCGATACGTCATCCTCGACGACCGCAGTCTCACCAATAACCAGCCCGCTCCCATGATCGAGCATTACACTCCTGCCCATCCTTGCCGCAGGGTGAATATCGACGCCGAACACTTCTGAAATGCGGCTCTGAAGATGCCTTGCCAGATGTACTCGGTTATGGTGCCAAAGCCAGTGGGCGACGCGCTGTCCCTGAAGGGCGATAAAGCCTTTGAAATAAAGAAACGGGACAAGAATTTCGCTATTCGAGGGGTCGCGGTCCTTGATGGCGGCAAGATCTGCGGCAGCATCGGACACGAGATTGGCCTTGCTGACAAAGGCCTGTGCGACTACGGAAATCAGCTCGTCATGGTCCAGATCATGATTGGCAAGCTTAAGCGCGATGCGTTGCGCCAATGCCTGAGCGAAACTTGCGTGATAAAGAATGGAGGAATTCAGAGCGCGACTAAGTGCTGGATCGCTGTGGGACGCTGAGACGGCTTCGCGGCAGAGTTCGTCCCAGACAGCGGCCACCTGCTGCGACGGTGAGGGTTCAGCGGACAAGTTACTCAGGCCAAACAGGAGACCTGCCATTGAAATCCCCTTTTCGTTTCAGTTTTTTGCACAACTGCAAGCGATGTTCGCAGCATCCGCCTAAGCAATATTAGCGGCCACGGCATAAAAGGGATCTCATGGTTTGCCTATAATTGCCGAAGCTCGGGAATTTATTTTCCCTATTTCAAACCATTGGCGGATTATCGGCATAGAGCCAGGCACAGCTGATTGCCTCACCCGCCTATCTTGCGGCACACGGCGTCCCGGACAATCCGGAGAGCCTTCTCCATCATCGCTGCTTGCATCGGCGGCATCCCGCGACCGGCGCCATTGATGTTTGGCCCTCGGCCCGTGATGGTGTGCCCTCGACTTGGACCTGCCGGTTGCGGCGATTGCAAACAGCGTTGAAGCAAGGATAGAATTGGCCGGCCAATGGTCAGGTTTCGTTTCAATTGTCGCGGCTCGTGCTTTGGTATTCCGCCATTGTAAGACCGTGCGAACGATAAGATCTATGTTAGGGGCATGAACACCCAGTAAGTTCGCTGAACCGTCATGGCGACAGGCAAAGCGCCCGACCCGACAATTTAGTCCGCCGCAGGCGGCAGCAGCGGTACTGCGGCAAGCAGGCGTTTGGTGTATTCATGCTGCGGGCTTGTGTAAATCGCCCTGGCCTCGCCTTGCTCGACAATCCGACCAAGATGCATGATCGCAACTCGGTCGCAGAGATGGCGGACGACCGCTAGATCGTGGCTGATGAAGATGAGCGACAGATCGAGTTCGGATCGCAGGCGGATCAACAGATTGATGATTTGCGCTTGGATGGAGACATCGAGCGAGGCGACCGGTTCGTCGCAGACGACAACATCGGGCTGCATTGCCAGGGCTCTCGCTATGGCGATGCGCTGCCTTTGGCCACCGGAGAACTGATGAGGAAAGCGGTCGGCATAGGCCGGATCGAGCCCCACCGCCTCCAGCCATTGCCTGACATAGACCGCGGCCTGGCCGCGGCTGATCAAACGATGCGCCAACGGACCCTCGGCTAGAATTTCACCAATGCGCATACGGCCGTTGAGCGAGGCGAAAGGATCTTGAAAGATTGTCTGGATACGGGTGGTGATCTTTCGCGGCATTGCACCTGCGCTCATCACCGGCTGACCCGCGAGGCGCACCTTGCCTGATGTGGGCGCCATGATGCCAGCGGCTATCCGTCCAAGCGTCGACTTACCCGACCCAGATTCCCCAACAAGTCCAAGAACTTCGCCCCTATTCAAGACGATATCGACATCATCGACGGCATTCGGCGTTGATGGAGGTTGGGAACCATCGAGCCGAACTTGCAGCTTTTTGAAAAAGCCGGCCGGCCTCGTGAATGTTTTAATGGCATTGCTTATGACGAGATAGGGGCTGCCAAGCGCGGGGACAATGCCGGTTGGCAGGTTTCGCGCTGGCGGCACAGCGTCAGGAGCGCCGAAGTTGCGCAGCAGCAATTGGCCTGGACTGTTGCGCGAGGGCAGGGCATCCAATAAAGTTCTGGTGTAGTCGTGCTGCGGCCTTGTCAGCACGGCAAGCGCAGGCCCGCTTTCGACGATACGGCCTGACTGCATCACCGCGACCCGGTCTGCGATGGAGGCGACGGTTGCCAGATCGTGGCTGATCCAAATCAGCGCTGTCCCGAGTTCGGAGACCAGTGCCTTTATCTCCCTCAAGATTTCGGCCTGGATTGACACGTCCAGGGCTGTCGTTGCTTCGTCGCAGATGACGAGTTTAGGTCGATGCAGGAGAGCGATCGCGATCGCAACCCGCTGCCGCATCCCGCCGGAGAACTGATGAGGATAAAAATCGACCTTACGCTCAGGCTCGCCGATTCTTACTTGAGCCAGAGCGGCTATCGCTCTTTCGCGGGCTTCGCTCGCGCCGATTCGCTCGTGGGCTTCCAGTGCCAATCTGATCTGCGTGCCAATGGTCAACACCGGATTGAGCGCTGCCATGGGATCTTGGAAGACCATGGAGATGGTTCTCCCGCGAATCTCGCGCAATTCCTCCTGCGTCAGGCCGATCAATTCACGACCTTGCAGCTTGATGGACCCGTCCGCGATACGGCCAGGCTCATCGATCAATCCAATGATCGAAAAGCCCGTCGCGGATTTTCCGGAGCCGGATTCTCCGACCACACCGAGCACCTCGCCCGGCAAGACTGAGAAAGACACACCGTCCACCGCCTTCACCACGCCGTGGGTGCCAGGAAACCAGGTCTTCAGATTGCTGACATCGAGCAATGGGGCGGTCGTTTCTTTGATTGACGGAGCAATCATCGGTGGAGCCTCGGATTGAGCTGATCGCGGATCTGATCGCCGACCAGATTGAGCGAAACGATAAACAATATCAGTGCCAAGCCGGGATAAATGGAGATCCAGTAGCGCCCGGACAGCAAATATTGAAAACCGTTGGCGATCAGCATGCCGAGGGAGGGCTCCGTCGGCGGCAGGCCGACGCCGAGGAAGGAGAGCGTTGCTTCAAGAGAGATGGCGCTGGCGATCTGCACCGTTGCCACAACGATGAGCGGGGGCAGCGAGTTCGGCAATATATGTTTGAGGACGACGCGCCAAGGCGAGAGCGGGATCGAAAGTGCGGCCTCTACATAATCCTTCTGACGCTCCGCCGCTGCCGCGCCGTGGGCAGTGCGGGCGAAATAGGCATATTGGGCGAAGATCAACGCCAGGATCAATTGGTAGCGGCCCTGTCCGAGCAATGCGGCAATCACGAAGGCTAGCAGGATCGCCGGAAAGGAAAGCTGCAGATCCACGAGCCGCATCGCCAGGCTCTCCACACGGCCGCCGATATAGGCTGCGGCACAGCCCACGAGGGCACCGAGCGCGAAGGCGATACCGCCGGCAATTACGCCCATCTGCAGCGAGATGCGAAGGCCGTAGATGATCGCCGACAAGAGATCGCGGCCTTGCGAATCCGTACCGAGCCAATGCGTGTAACCTCCGGTTCCGACAAAGCCTGGCGGACGTCGCGCATCGCGTAGCACGAGATGTGCAAGATCATAGGGATCCTGCGGAGTGACCAGAGGGGCGAGAACAGCCAGGACGACAATCAAGACGACGACGATCGCGGCGCCGGTAGCGACCTTGTTTCTCCGGAAGTTGCCGAGAAAACGGGAAAAAGGCGTATCGCTCATCATGCCCGTCCTCTCCGGAGACGTGGGTCGAGTAGGGCATAGGTGAGATCGACCATCAGATTGATTAGGATGAACAGCAAGGCGATCAACATGAGATAGGCAACCATGACAGGCCGGTCGAGTGAGGTGATGCTGTCGATAATGAGCTTGCCGAGCCCGGGCCATGAGAAGATCGTTTCGGTCACGACCGCGAAGGCGAGAGTGGAGCCAAGCTCGAGGCCGAAAACCGTGACAAGGGGAATTGAAATCAGCCGCAGAACGTGACGGCGCAAGATGGTGAATTCCGAAATGCCGGCAGCCCTTGCAAATTTCACCGTGTCGCTCAGCATCAACTCTCGCGTTCCGGCGCGGGCAAGCCGGATCATCAGCGAGAACTTGAACAGCGCCAGATTGAGAGCGGGCAGGATGAGATGTGAAATGCCGTCAACGGTAAGAAAACTGAACTCGATGCCGAACAGGCTGACAGTTTCGCCCCGTCCACCGGCCGGCATGCAACCGCACTGCACTGCAAAGACCATGATGAGCATCAAGCCGAACCAGAATGTCGGAACCGAGAAGCCGAGAATCGACAAGACCATGACGGTGCGGGACAGGAAACTATGCGGCCGATAACCGGCGTACATGCCGATCGGCACTCCGACCAGGCTGGCAAACAGCACGGCGGTCAACGTCAGTTCCAAGGTCGCCGGGAGGCGTGACAGGATGAGCTCGCCGACAGGCATGTTATAGACGAACGATCTGCCGAAATCACCATGGAGCAACCGGCCGAGAAAGGCGAGATATTGCTGCAACAACGGCTGGTCGAGACCATATTGGGTAATGACGGCGGCGCGTATATCTTGCGTCGCATCAGGCGATATCAGCACGTCTACTGGATTGCCTACGGCATAGACGCCGCAGAAGACCAGCGCGGACATTGCGACGACCACGATGCAGGCCTGCCAAACTCTTTGGAGGATTAAGCCAAACATATCTTGCCCATTCTTCGGCTTTCGCCAGCATCCGACAGCCCGGATGCATTTTTATTTAGTGCCAATCGCTTTCAAGCAGATCTTTCGTCTCGGCCACAGCAACCGACCAGATTGCATGCATTTCGTCATCGGGTCGCTGATAGAGGCCATGGAAATTGCCGTCGCCCAGCAATTGACGCTTTTTCTCCGCGCCGACACGCGCAAGAGCGGCAAAGTCGATCTGCGCTTTGGCCGATTGCGGTTGAGCGGGATCTTTGGTGCGCGTCCAGGGAAAATTTTCCATCCATGAGGCATGCGACGCTGCCGGATCAACCTCCATGACTTTGGCCCAAGTCCGCGGCGCACGCCACCAATCATGGAATTTCACCGAAGCATCGGGATGAAGGTTCAGCCATTCCGAAATGACGGTCGTTGCCGGCGTGTTGCCGCCATGGCCGTTGACCACGAGGATTCGGCGGAAGCCCGACCGATAAAGACTGTCCAGGAGATCGCGGATGACGCCGATATAGGTCGAGAGTGAAAGGCTGAGCGTGCCGGGAAAGGCCTCGAAGGACGAAGCCAGGCCATAAGCCAGCGCCGGGAAAACCGGGATGCCGAGATCGGCAGACGCATCCGTTGCGACTTTTTCGGCAAGAATCATGTCCGTCGCGAGGCTGAGATAGGCGTGCTGTTCCACGCTGCCAATTGGCAGGACGCAACGATCATCCCTTTTGACCTGCTGCTCGAGTTGCAGCCAATTCATATCATGGACCCTCAAATAGTCCTCCTATCCTAAACCTGTTTCGATCGGCGCAACGATTTTGCGCGATATCGTCAAAGCGTAGCGTTTCATGCTCAGGTTCGATCATTTTCTCAGGCAATGAAGTTCCATGTGGAACTAAAAAAAGAGATTGACAGTCAATTTATCCATCGTCAAGTTCCATACGGAACTAATTGTATTATTGTGCGAAAGGCCGTAGATGTGACTTCGGTATCGGATTTTGCGTTGGAACAGCTATTGCGGGAAGGGGGGAAACGCGCTGCCGGCGACCAGTCCGTCGAGGATCTCGTCGCGATCAAGCTATGGCAAAATCCCTGCTGGCTATCCTTTCGTATTAATTTTCTGGCCCTCCAGTTCAACGAGCCGATCTACCGGCTCCTGGAAAAGGAACACGGCGTAAGCCGCCCAGAAGTGGTAGTCATCTATGCGCTCGGTCTTTCGGATGGCCTGACAGCAAGCGAGATATGCAGTTCTTCCGGCTTTCCCAAGAACACGATCAGTCGCGCGATCCAACGTCTGGTCGACAAGAATATCGTTCGCCGCCAAGTCGACCCGGCGGATTTGAGAAGCTTCGTCCTTTACATCACCGACGAAGGCAAAGGCATCGTCGATCAAGCCATGCAGCCGATGGTCGAAAGGGAAAGGATCATGATGTCGGGGTTAACCCCGGCAGAACGGCTCATGCTTTCCGAGCTGCTGGCGAAGGTCGTCGTGGATTCCACTAACTGGCCCCCAATTATTGCTGAGGAGCATGAAGAATGAGCTTATTTCAGAGCGCGCGTACCATCGCGTCTGCGATCTTATTACTAGGTAGTATTTCCGGTCCTGCGGCGGCTGCCGATCTGGCTATCGGCGTACGCGCCGGACCACTTTCCATCGATCCCGATTTCACCTCGGCCGGCACCCATGCGGAGGCGATGAAGCACATCTATGATACGCTGGTCAAATCGGGCAATAATCTCGAACTGCAGCCGGGACTTGCAACGAGCTGGACACCGATCGACGACACGACCTGGGAGTTCAAACTGCGCGAAGGCGTCAAGTTCCACGATGGTTCCGATTTCACCGCAGATGACGTCAAATTCTCGATTGAGCGCATCCCGCATGTCGCGGGTCCGAACCCGACAACAATCTATGTTCGCCGCGTGAAAAGCGTCGAAGTCGTCGATAAACACACAATTCGTGTCAAAACGGACGGCCCGGCTCCGACCCTGCCAAATGATTTCGTTCGCCTGTTCATCGTCTCGCATGTTGCCGCCAAGGACTATTCCGACACGCCGGAAAAGGCGGCGGAAGGTTTCAATTCCGGTAAGGCGGCGATCGGTACCGGGCCCTATAAATTCGTATCATGGACCCCGAAGGAACAACTGGTGCTGCAGCGCTTCGATAGTTACTGGGGAGGAAAGGAACCCTGGGACAAGGTCGTCCGCAAGGAGATTCCTAACGATGCCGCTCGCGTCGCGCAGCTTAAGGCTGGCCAAGTGGATCTGATCGCTCGTATCCCGGCCTCCGACGTGCGGACGCTGGAAGCCGACTCCAAGCTGAGGATCGTGCGCGAGAACAGCGTCTATTCTTTCAACATTTCCTTCGACTTCCGAGACAAGCCGCCACAGGTCACCGCGAAGGATGGTTCGCCGCTTGCGAAGAATCCATTCCAGGATCCACGCGTCCGCGAAGCCTTCGATCTGGCGATCGATCGTGAAGCGATTACTGAAGTTGCGATGGAAGGCTTGGGTTCGCCGCAGTCGCAATTGGTGACACCGAACATCTTTGGCTACAACTCCGGACTAAAAACCACAGTTGCCGATCCGGAGCGAGCAAAGAAGCTTCTCGCCGAAGCCGGCTATCCCGATGGCTTTAAGGTGGTCTTCACCTTCACGAACGACCGTCTGCCAGGCGACAAGGAAGCAGGCACAGCCATCGCACAGATGCTAACGGCCATCGGCATCGACGTGCACGTGAATGCCCAACCGGGCGCGGTATTCTTCCCGGCAAATACTCGCGGCGACTATTCGTTGACGATGTCTGGATGGGGGACTTTGACGGGCGAGGCCAACTATACCCTATCGTCGCTGGTTCACTCCAATGCCCCCGATAAGAAGCTCGGTGCCTATAATGTCCGCCACTATACCAACCCTAAGCTTGACGCGCTGATTGAAAGCGCCGGCGCCGAGCTGAATAGCGATAAGCGCAAGAAGGATTTGGAAGACGCCAATGCGCTCCTCGCGAGTGATCGGCCTAATCTCGCTGTAGCGTCTGTCGTTTCGGTTTGGGGTATGAAGAAAAGCCTGACAATCACACCGAGATCGGACGAAGATACACTCGCCACCGACATCCGTCCGGCGCAATAAAATATCAAGGGGAAGCTGGTCTTACGCCCAGCTTCCCCTTGATGGGCGTCTCCATCGTGCTCTGCTCGCTCTTTCGGCAAGATAGCGTAACGTTATCTGTCAATCGACGACCTTAATCAGAAAGTTCTCGATATCGACGTTATCGAGACCGCAGCTGAAACAAACGCTTGGGTGTACTCGGATCGAGTGGCGAGCGCAGCCTGTTTTCCGCGACATCGAACCTGCCATGGCCTGCCTGGCGAAAATTACGTGCTTCAAGCAGTCACGAGCTTCAGGTGCTTTCCTGCTATCTGCATGAGAAAGTTCTCACTGTGTCGGGTCTGCGAAATAGCGGCGGCCACAGAAAGCTTTCGAGACGCGAGCAGGAGTGCCTTCAACTTCTTGCAAGGGGCATGAGCTGATCCAGCCCAGATAGCGTGGAAAGATCAACGATACCTCCCGAGCCGGCCGATTCGATGGCGCCACCGTGGCAAGTTTTATTTTTCGCCTGGGCGAAGCAATTCTAGCGTATTGCATTTTGCGATGCGTGGCTCAACTGTCACTCAAGGAGAAGCCTGTGGCTAAGACCGTGGAACGCAAGGATTACCCGATCGCAATGCGTTTGCCTGCCGCGGACATTGCAATGATTGATCGTGCCGCCAGGCTGCGGGGCCGTTCGCGTACCGACTTTGTGCGCGACGCCGCCGTGCGCGCAGCCGAAGAAGTCGTCATGGAGCAGCGGCTGATCCGCATGAGTCCTCAAGGATTCGCCGATTTCATGGAAGTCCTGTCCCGTCCCGCAGTTCCGGTGCCCGAGATCGTGGAGTTGGCCAAGCGACTCGCCCCCTGGGAGCCCGGTTATAAGCCGAAGCGATAAGCCGCGGCTTTTTCGGCGCCTGAACCACTCACTGCAGCGCATGATGTTTCCGAATTCTCCTGCGGCAAGCCGGCGATCGATCACTGGCTGAGCACAGCGCTGGAGCGCGTGCTTAGCGCCATTTCGACGCATTCATCGCATCTCTTTTGAGCAGGCAAAACGCCGAGCCGATCTCCCAATATCGGTAGATTGCATCGAGGCTCCCTGCGATCAACCCTGGGAAATCATGTGCAATCTTGAACCGCGCCCTTGGCAGGGTGTGATTTGACGGCGCGCTGGGGCTCGTTCCGAAAATCGGATCGGGCGGCAGCTGTTCCTTTGGCTCAACGACGAGGATCGCGCGATGGTGGATCGGGAGATCATGAAGTCCTGGCGGAATGCTCCGCGTCTCAATTTGTTCGCAGGCTTCTTTGAACGAACCGCCAGCGGGCTTGAAGGTGCGCCCGATCTGGGCAGGCCGGAGCCCGAGATGGATCTTCTATCGTTCGATCTCGACTGCATGACGTTCTGGGACGCACACCGGCGTTTGGCGCCGTGTAAGTCGAATGTATCACTTCAGCCTTCAAGCCACGTCACCGTGGACATCAAAGAGACCGACCGATGCACGGACAGCCGAGACGCTGTTAATTTGCTAGTTCACTCCACACGACTTCGCAGGCGTTTCGTACCTCTTGCACGGTTGCGGGCGCGCGCAGATTAAAGAGCGTGCTGTGTCCGCGTTCCACTCTTGACGCCCGGATTGCGTCCTTGATTGCGAAGAACACCGAGTTTGCCAGCACCAGAGGCGGCTCCCCCACTTCCTTTGCGGAAAAAACCCCCTGATCGTCCGGGGGAATGTTGACCACGGATGGATCGTTTCGCGGGAAAAGTGACACATTGAACTCGAGAGGAATCGTGACATGCGCCGGGATTTTATAGCGCCAGGTGTTCGTGGTGTTCAGATGTCCTTTTTCGTTCGGTCCCGCGTCGTCCATCTGGGTCACGAGATTTTCGGTTAGCAGGAAGCCGATCCCCTGGACGAAGGCGCCTTCGACCTGTCCAACATCAAGCGCGGGATTAAGGCTCCAGCCCACGTCGTAGACTAGGTCGGAACGCAGGATGGTTGTCTCGCCCGTCAGGATGTCCACCTCGACCACCGAACAGGCAGCGGAATAGGTGAAGCCGACGAATTGGTTCTGCACATCGGTTACAGTGGAAACGTGGGCTCTCGTGATGCCGGGTATATCGTTCTGCTCATCCGGCTGCTTGAACCGCAAGACTGGCATGTCGAACTCGCCGTGCTCGATATTGGCGTTGAACGTGGCGGTCAGCGGCAGTCGGTTCGCATATGCTAAATTGATAAGGTTCTGCCAGATCAATTTGAGCCCTTGCTTTGTCTTCACCACCGTATTCCAGCCGTCCTGTCCGTAGTTCCAGAAATCGAGACCGTTATCCTTGCACCAATCGTTTCCGTTGTCCTTGAGCAATTGATATCCAAACTCATGCAACTGCTGCCTCAATTGCTCGCACGTACGCTTGACGGCCTCCGCGCTATAGGGTGTGCCAGTAGACGCTCCGCTGCTGCTCGTATTGGGGGTTGTATCTGTTTGGGGCGATTCCACATGGACGAGCGTCTGGGGAATATTCAGCACGTAGGCCGCAACCTGCCTTATCTGGGTGAGTAGCCCCTGTCCCATGTCGACGCCGCCTTGGTGAACGACGACCGAACCATCCGCCTGGTTGACGACAACAATGGCTGAAGATTGCTTCAGCTGCTCAAAGTTATATCCGGATCCATATTTGACCGGGATCAGCGCGATACCACGTTTGCGCCATTTGTGCTGCGCGTTAAAAGACTGAACCTTCGCGACCTGATCGTCGAAGTTGGCCTTGTGCTTCAGGTAGCGCCAAACCTCGGTCATATAGCAGGCCGTCAGCGTCTGGCCATAAGGCGTCACATCACCGCGTTGATAGAAGTTTTTCTCGCGCAGATCCTCCGCGCGCATATTCAAGGCGGCCGCGGCATCGTCGATCAGATTTTCGACGATGTTTGTAGCCTGGATGTCGCCAAAGGCCCGCATCGCGGTGTTGGGAGAAGTGTTCGTCCTGCAAACATCGATCTGACTCAGGAAATTGTCGATCATATATGCGTTATCGATGCGGGTCTGAATGCAATTGGTGACGATAAAGGAACAATCGTAATAGGCGCCGCCATCGGCCCACATCGTCAGCTGCATGCCTTTGATGACGCCCTTGTCTTCTGATCGCACCGATCCGTCGTCTACCACAATTTCTCCGACCCCATAAAGTGCATGCCGCTTGCCGATCATGGCCGTGTCTTCGTCGCGGGGCATCGCAAGGCGCACCGGAGCGTCCACTACCGTTGCGGCAACGGCAGTCGGCCCTGTAGTAAAGCGAGCCTGCTCGGTCTTGCCTCCGAATGCGCCGCCCAGCAATCGGGTCTGAATCTTGACCTTATTATATTGCTTCCCGAGAGCCGACGAGACAGTCTGATGCATCTCCATGGGGCTCTGAGTGGAAGAGTTGACGACGATACGCCCCTCGTCCGCCGGAATGGCGAGGCAGGCCTGCGTTTCCATATAGAAGTGTGCTTGGCCGCCGGTTTTCTGGTTATTGACGACGTGGAGGCAGCTCGCCCCATCAATAGTTTTGGTGTCGGACGTAGGAGCGGCATCGAAATCGGCTGGAGCTTCGGGAGGTGCTGCCCAGTCCATACGGCTGCGCAGGCGCCTGATTTGCCAGATATGGCAGAGATAGGGTACCGCATCCGGCGTGTCAGGGAAGATGCTTCCCTTCTGGATGGCATCTTCCAGGGTCAGGATGGGATTTTGCCAGCTCGGGTCCCAGCTTTCATCCCAGACGACCGGCGTATAGGCCAGACAGTTCGCCGATACATAATCGGCAATCAGGATCGCATCCTGTTCGGTGTCGGCAAGGACGAGCGCGATCGCCTGGCCCGAGTAGAGCACCTTGTCCACCGCGAACAATGGCTGATCGCCGCCCATGCCTTGAAAGTTGGCGGGTTGTATCGGCACGTCGGCATAGGTGATAAGCCGCCGGAATGTCGGGAACATCCTTAGAAGTTGACCGCTGAGTTCATCGGCGGTTACTCCACCGCCGCCCCACTGGAAATTGAACTGCGCCAAGGCGCTTCGGCTCTGGACGAAGGCGGCGTGCAGCGTGCCCTGAGGATAGGCCAGCTCATGGGTATAGTGGGTTCGTCCGGAACATTGTTCGATCGCGGTGGCTTTGATGTAGGGTTGGCCCACCGGAGCCTTGTAATCCTGGGCCGCGTAGTCCTGATGTCCGCCGCTGACCGGCCAGGTTCCCCAGGTGATTTCTCCGGCCGATGTCAGGTTGGAGGGAACTGACACGCCGACTTTCTGAAGCAGCGCAATCCCAGCTTTGAAAAACATGCCGGCGATAAGCTGAGCCTTGAACTCGATCGTAAAACCCTCGTCCGTCGCATCCAGCATTCTCCCCTGCGCTGCCTGCTGGAGAGCAATCGTCGCCGCGTCATATAAATTCGAGCATATGGTTGAAAGGGTTGTCAGGCTTAGACCCCCCGTCCCGGTGAACGCACTGAAAATACTGCCGTCCGGTGTCCAGATGGCGCCGTCGACCCCGCCGAAATAGGCAGATGTCGTCATGTTCTGAAACACGTCCCAATCGAAAATAATATTGGAGTTGATGATCGAGTGGGCATTGACTTCTCTCAATGCCGCTTTCTGAGCGAGACTGACATGCCGCTCTCCATAGGAAAGTGCTAATGGAACAGTGATGCCTGCGATGATCAGGTCATTAGGAGATTGACCATTCGCGACGTCATCAAACACGTTCTTTAAGACAGTGTTTGGGCTCCATACCCATCCGCTGCCGCTAAAATTATAAATGTTAATGCCGTAGGACATGTCGTCATTGTACACGGCGGTCGCCAGATCGGATGGAAAAGGGTCGCCGGTGCCATTGGCGATATGATGCAGATAGAGCATCAAATTTCCGCCGATCGTGGCGGCGTTGCGCACGATGCGGCCTGCCGTGCGCTTCAACATGTAAAAGATTGGATCGCTCAAAGCTTCATCGGACTTGCCGGCAGCATCATAAGCTGCCTGTATGGCATCGATGACCTGATTGTATGTTGCCCCCGCAGGTATCTGCAGATAGCCGCTATCATTGCTTATGGCGCCGTGCAGCTCGCCGACGTTTGCCAAATCTATAAAGGCGTCAACTTCCGCTTCTGAAAATTCCGTCTTGTAGATGCCATAGGAGGTGCCGCCATGGATGAGCCGGATTTTCTTTCCTTGGCTCCTGAGCGTGAGGTCGATGGACTCAAGATCCGCCATGTTTGAAGGCGCGAACCATTCTATGCCCGTTCCTGCGATCCAAAGCGGCGGTCCCGATGGGGGCGTTGCCGGGACCGGGATCGTCACCGTTTTCGGCACGTTGATCGGCGGGTTGTCCTGCAGGCATTTCATGCGGTTTTGCTCGTCCGCGGCGTCCCAGTCGCTCGCCCATGTTTCCATGGCGGTGAGGATCGGCCTGTAGCCAGTGCAGCGACACAGATTCCCGTCGAAGATTCCCTCGATCTCCTTTTTCGTCGCCTGCGGATTGTTGGTGATGAATTCGGACATGTTCATCACGAAACCGACGCTGCAATAACCGCACTGGCTGCCGTTATTCGTCGCGAGCGAATAAGCGACCGGATTGACATGCGATCCGTTAGGTCCGCTGGCGCTTTCGCCTGGCGCGGTATCCGTGATGGCGGTCTTCACGTCGCCAAGGAGGTTGAGAGGCAAGGGGGCATTGAAGGGTGCTGCGGAGCGGGAGGCCGTCGGATGGTGCGCGGGATAGACCGCGATATCGGCTGGCAATCCGCCTGTTCCCTCGATCGTCGTGATCGCCATTCCATTCAACGAGCAAAGCCTGCGCAAACAGGAATTGATGGCGCGGCTGCTGGGATGACCGTTTGACCAATCCGTCAGAATGACCGTACAGCCGCCACATCCTCCTTGCCCGCAGGGCTTTTTCGTGCCGGTGAGCCGCACTTCAGGTGAACGTAGATAGTCGACGAGCAGGGCAGACGGAGATGGATTTTCGATCACCACCGTCTCGCCATTAAGATAGAATTGCAAAGTGGAGTTCGGGTTCGGCATTTGCTATCTCCTGGCTGATTTCGACGATTGGACGGCTATTCAGGCCGCGACTACGAATTTTCCTCAAATCATATTGGTTGTGGCACAGCCTTCGACGGGCCCGGCCGTTCAAGATCCGAGATCTGCCATAAACTTGCCGCGTAAGCAGAAAGCCGCCGAGCGTCCGTCAGTTCAGCGGTATGGCGTTCTGATGCTTGCCCTGTTGGTAAAGCGCTGACAGAGAAGCGTATTCATCTGCTATTGCCGTCGCGCGCGCTTCAAAATGCGAGCGAACCGTTTTGTCCGAAACGGCGATCATCTCGCGAATAAATCGGCTCTGCCAGAAGGCGTTCTTGCGCCGATATTTTCCGGGATTTAATCCAAAAACCTCTTTCAAGATCTTCAAGTCATGAGGAATGCCAAAAGCATCGCGAGAATCCTCGTGAGTGAAAAACGAATAGAAGTTATCGAACCCGGCCCAGGTGATCGCCGAAAGACACATGGGGCAAGGCTCGTGCGTAGACAGGAAGATCAGATCCTTGGTGGACGGTCTTCCTGCTACCGGCTGTTCGGAAAACCTCTTAAGGGCATGAATCTCGCCGTGCCAAAGTGGATTTTCCGTCTCATTGTTCGTTTCCGCCAGGACGATGGAGAGGTCGTCTTTTTTCAACAAGGCGGCACCGAAGATCTTGTTCCCGTGCGATACGCCCTGCTGCGTCAGGGGCAATACGTGATCTTCCAATGCTGTCAAAAGGGCATTCAAAAGTCGGTTGTCGTCTGTCGGAGCATTCATCACTTGCGGCCCCTTCACGATGCCATAAGGCAGGGAATGTGTGTTCCGACCAACATGCCAAGTACGCGGCTGGCGTCCACGCCGACCGCAACCTTCTGGTCGGGCGCCATATCCCATTCGCCGGGTGGATAGGGAGTTTCCCAGTCGCGTTGAATCGTCTGCCCGACCGCCAATCCTTCGGTTACCACGCGGACCGGTCCCGAGCGCACCTGGAACAGCGACGGATCGACTACATAGACAGCCGCGGTGGCATCGTGAACGTAATAGCCGTCGATTCCGAACTGGGCGTGAAATGCGCGGTATCCTTTGGAGGTTTCGACGATAAACCGTCCCGCCTCGCCACCATGGGCGGTTAGACGATCAAGTTCCGCTGGTCCCATGACAACCTGTCGCGTCACATCGAGGCCAATCGCGGTGAGAGGCCAGGCTGCACCGAAGACCTCGTCGGCCGCAAGAGGATCGCCGATCATGTTTGCTTCGGCCACGGGCGTCACGTTGCCATTGTGTCCGGAGAGCGAAAATGCACCGCCCATGATAACGACATCCTTGACGAGAGAGGCAATGTCTGGCGCCTCCCTTAGCGCAAGAGCAAGGTTGGTCAGCCGGCCGACGGCGAGGAGCGTGACTTCCCCTGGATTTTCCCGCACCGTGTCGATGATGAATCTGTGCGCCGATCGAGGGTCCGGCTCTGGGAGGTCGGATTCATCCAGTACAATGTCTCCAATGCCGTTCTGGCCATGGATATGAGCGGGTGGCAAGCTTGTCTCGCCGGCAAGCGAGATGCCGGCGCCGCGCGCGATTGGTGCCGGAATGGCGAAGCGCTTCTTGAGATAAAGAGCGTTGCGTGTGACCGTATCGATATCGGCATTGCCGAAAACGGTGGTAATGCCAACCAAGGTCACCCATGGGTAGGCATGGAGAAACAGAAGCGCCGCCGCATCGTCGACGCCGGGATCCGTGTCGAAGATGATTTTCTGCGATCTGGTCCGGACGGTGTTTTCTAAGCTCCACATCGCCGTTACGCTTTCGTCAGGAGCGTCGGAAAGAAGTGTTTCTTGCCCGCTTCGGCCTTCTTTGCATCCCAGCCGGCGAGAATGACGACCGCGCGGCTCGCGACGGCACAGCACCGCTTGATCGAGTCAGCTGAATCTTCGCGTTTGCGCGTGATGCGATTGGCACCGACGGAGCAGATCATCCCGCCTCGAAACCCGAACAACTGCGCCAGTGTAAATATGGTTGCCGCTTCCATCTCGAAGTTCGCGACCTTGGCCTTCTGCAGATCATCGATGACATGGTCCATCTTCGACTGCCGAAAGCCGCCCGGCATGGGATTGACCTCTCCGGCATAAAAGCTGTCAACGCTGGCGGCGAGACCCAGATGGTAGCGTTCGCCCATATCTTCGGCCGCCTGGATTAACGCCATCAACACTTCATGATCGGCGACCGCCGGATAGGACCTGTCGACATAGGCGTCGACCGTGCCCGAAAGGCGGAGAGCGCCGGTGGAGATTACCAGATCGCCTGGTTCGATCTCCGGCTGAAGGGCTGCGCAGGAACCGACCCGGATAAAAGTGTCGGCGCCGCAATTCGAGAGCTCCACAACGGCGATATCAGTCGAAGGGCCGCCGACACCATGGGAGCAGGCCGTGATGTCGACGCCATCGAGCTTGCCGCGCGCGGTGCGGTACTCACGGAAATAAGCCACTTCCTCGTAGGAATCCCATGAACTTCCAACGACGGGCACGCGACCGGGATCGCCGGGGGTTAGGACGTAACGGGAAACATCACCCGGCCTGATCTTCAGGTGCATCTGCAGGCCGCCGGGGTGAATGGGTGTGTGTTGGATCGTCATGGTTTCTTCCTCAGGTGCGGTATTATTTCGCGGAAATGAATTCGGTCGAGTATGTCCTCGAGACGTCGATGGCGGTCTTCAGACCGCCGAACTCCCGAAGCGTTTCCTCGGTCTCGCCGACTACCTTGCCGTCGAAGGCGCAAACGCCCTTGGCACGCGAGAAATCGGTGTAGACATAGCTCTCCTGCAACTCGAGCTGTCTGGCCTGCTGTACCGGATCGAGCTGGTTGTTGAGGCCGACGATGGTCTTCACGGCCTCGTCCTTGTGCGCGTAGGCATAGTCATAGCCCTTCTGTGTCGCCGCGACGAAGCGCTTAACCAAATCCGGATTGCTGTCGACGGTCTTGCGGGCCGCAAAGATCACCTCGGCATAGGTGCTGACGCCAAAATCCGAGGGAAGAAGCGCTGACGTCTTGTGTCCCTGCAGGTCGAGGGCCACCGCTTCGTTGATGACGAAATCGGTCTTGGCGTCGACGGAGCCGTTGACCAGGAGTTGGTCGTTCGGCGACACCACCAGCTTGATCTTCTCGAGCGGCACGCCGGCCTTGGCGAGCATCGCCTTGGTCAGCGTCCAAGGGCCGCCCTCATTATAGGCAAGCGTCTTACCGATCAGGTCGGTCGGTTTCTTGATGCCATTTTTCTCCAGCGAGACCACGCCAGCCGGATGGCGCTGGAAACACGCAGCGACCATGACGAGATCCATACCGTTGGCGTCACCCAGCAGGATCTGCCCGACATCGTTTGTTCCGAACGTATTTGCGCCTGAAGCCACCAGCGCCGTCGAGTTCAGGTTGGGGCCGCCTGGCATAATGTCCACGTCCAGACCGGCATCGGCGTAGAAGCCCTTTTCTTGCGCCATCACGTAACCGGCAGACTGTACATTGAGGAGCCATGGTAACCGAAGCGAGACCTTGTCGGCCGCGAAAGCCGGTGCCGAAAGAGCAATGGCAGCGGTCAGCGTCAGGGCAGCCGAAAGGGCTTTTGCACTTAATCTCATTGCAAGTCTCCAAATAGGTTGGAAATGGTTCACGCGTCCATGCTGGCTTCAGGCCAGAACAGACTGATTTTTTCGATGATGATCACCAGATAGAACATCAGGATGGTTGCGACGGATGATGCGACGATCGCCGAAAAGAGCATGGCGGCATCCTGCTGGTAGCCGGCTGTGACGATGACCGTGCCGATCCCGAAATTGGCGCCGGTAAATTCCGCCACGATGGCACCGATGACAGCGGTGCTGGAACTCACTTTGGCTGCGGCAAAGATATAAGGCAGGGCGGCATAAAACCGAGCATGACGAAAGGTTTGCGCCTTGGTCGCGCCAATGACCGAGAGAAACTCCAGGCTCTGCCGATCGACAGTGCGTAGTCCCTTTACTGTGTTGACCAAGGTCGGGAAAAAGCAGGCGATCGCCGCGATCGCCACCTTGGGCGATAGACCGAAACCGAGCCAGATGGTCAAAAGCGGAGCGATGGCAAGAATGGGGATCGCCTTCAAGGTGATCGCCCACGGGAACAGCGCACGTTCGGCCGCTCTCGAATAAAGGAAGAGGACGGCCAGCGAGACGGCGAAAGCCGTGCCGATGATGAAGCCGAGAACCGCTGCGGCCATCGTCCAGGCGAGGTTCTGCAAAAGCATGTCACGCGCTTCCCAGATTTTGACGCCGATGGCGCTCGGGGCGGGAAGCAGATAGCTCGGAATGGAGAAGGCCCTCACCGCGGCTTCCCAGACGATCCCGATCGCAACAAAGAGGCCGATAGCCGGTGCGAGATCGACGAGGCGGGAAGCGAAGCGGGCGATGGTGACTTGTACGGACGGTACAATGAGCTCATTGCTCATGGATCAAAGCCTCCAATTCCTGAATCTGGCGCACATAATCGGGATTGGCGCGGAGCGCTGGATCGCTGACACGTGGATTGAGAACGGGAACGATCGATTTCACCCGGCCGGGGCGGGGTGCCATGACGACGATCTGATCCGAGAGATACAGCGCCTCGCTGAGGGAATGAGTGACGAAAACCACAGTCAGACCGCGTGCGTTCCAGATGCGGATCAATTCCTCATGCATCTCGTGGCGCGTAAAGTCATCGAGCGCCCCAAAGGGCTCGTCCATCAAAAGAATGTCCGGCTCATAGGATAGAGCGCGCGCAATCGAGACGCGTTGTCGCATGCCGCCGGAAAGCTGGGCTGGATAGTGATCGGCAAAGGCATCCAGATGAACAAGATTGAGAAGATCGAGGACCTTCTCTTTCCGCTCAGCCGCAGAGCCGGCGCCAAGGATCGTCAAAGGAAGTTCCACATTCTGAAACACGGTCTTCCAGGCGAAGAGGCTGGCGTCCTGGAACACAAAACCGAATTTCTTGCGGCGCTGGTATTCCACCGTGGAAAGCCCGTGAACACGCACCTCGCCTTTCGTCGGCGGAAGGAGATTGCTGATGATCCGAAGCAAGGTCGACTTGCCGCAACCACTACGACCGATGATCGACACGAAGCGGTTTTCGGGGATCGACAGGTTGACGTCGACCAATGCGTCTACGGCCGCCCGTTTCCCTGGAAAAGACATGGAGACGTCGCTGATTTTAATCGCGGCGTGCGCTCGGGATGCCTGCGGTATTGCCTGTATTGTGGAAAAAACCTCACCCACCGGTTTGATCAGCATTACGATCCCCTATGGTCCAATTGCCCTTGGGCGATCAACCGCCCTTTCTCCGGCATCGCTGAACGCGCCTTGTTGGTCTTCTCTTCAGCGATATCGATGATAAGACCGCCGGACGGTCTTGCACCAGCAGATTAATTGGCGCTAGCTGCTCGAATAATTCGCTCACTCGGAGGGTTGCATGGCGCTTCTGAAGACCTCGCTCATTCATTTCGATGCCGCAATCCGGCACGGCTCAATTCGAAAGGCGGCTGAAAGCCTGAACGTCGCATCCTCCGCCATGAACCGCCAGCTTCTTCAACTTGAACAGGAGATCGGTGTTGAACTGTTCGAACGACTGCCCCGTGGTATTCGGCCGACGGCTGCGGGGGGTGTGCTTCTGAGCTATATTCGTCGCTGGAATAGAGAGGCCGTGCTGGTTAAACAGGAGATCGGCAGCATTAGTGGTGGCGTGCGCGGGACGATCCGTATTGCTGCCGCAGAAACCTTCACCGAGGACCTGTTGCCGAACGCAATGATGCGGCTGCAGGCAACTTTTCCGCATGTGAGCTACACCCTGATTTCAGGCGACAACCAACGCATTACCAACGAGCTTCTAGCAAAGGAAGCAGATCTCGTGCTCGCTTACGACGTCAGCGACCATGTCCGTGCTGAAAGAGTGCATTCGGTCACCGATCCGATCGGCATCATAACGGCTCCAGACCATCCGTTGTCCCGAAAAGACATTGTGACGCGGTCCGATATTGCCGAATGCGCGCTCATTGCGCCGGGTGACGACTGGCTTCGGCATAGCGGCCTGAAACAGATTTTTGAGGGAGAGCAGGCTCCCGGCCGCATCGTCGCTCGGGCAGAACGCCCAGGCATTCTCAAGGCTCTCGTTCGTTCCGGCCTGGGTATCGCTTTCCTCTCGCTGCTCGGAGTGGAGAAAGAGGTCTCGGAAGGTAAGCTCGCCTGGACACCGCTCGCCTCCGGCATTATGGAGCCGGCGCGGATTTCAGTTCTCGTGCCGCGTGGCCGAGTACAACCCGTCTACATGATGGAATTCATTGAGATCGTGAAAGGTGAACTGGGTGAGTACGCGCGCGCCAATCGCCAGAGTTTAAGGACGTCCTAAGCGCGAGGTTTCTCGCCGGGAGAGAGGCCAACGACAAAGAAGCCAATCAGTCGTTTATGCCCATCGTGCCACGCTCGTCAGCGTCTTACATCCGAAGGAGCGAACGTAGGACGGGAATTGCTGCGGATCTTCCAAAGCCTGTTTCGAATTGCGCGAGGCGCCCTGGAATTCTCCCAATGGAGCTCGCGGTCACCGCCGAGAATTCCGCAGCGTCAAGACGCCGATCCGCAGGTGAAGCGAGGTCACGAGAGAGGTCAGCTATCGAGAAGCGGGAAGCTCAAAAAAGCGCTTGGCCTCAATGTGCTGATTAGAGAAGAGCCTTACCTCGACCATCGGAGTTGCGTTTGCTCTTGCGCCATCCATTGGATGGTCGCTAAACATTTTGCCATGTCCTTGAGCGTATCGGCCGACACGCAATCTCGGCTCGATCGAATTTCAGAACTGAAAGCAGTGCGATGACCAAACCCCTTTCCCTTCCGCGCGACCGGATTTCGGTGCTTCTGCTCGAAGGCATCAGCCAGAGCGCCGTGGACTATTTTTCATCGGCCGGTTACGTCAACCTGACGCACTTGCCAAAGGCTCTGGATGACAAGGATCTCAAACGTCACATAGCCGATGCGCATATCATCGGAATTCGTTCACGCACGCATCTGACGGAGGAAATTTTCAGCTCCGCCAAGAAGCTTATTGCCGTCGGTTGTTTTTCTGTCGGGACAAATCAGGTTGACCTGGATGCAGCCCGCCGACGCGGGATCCCCGTATTCAATGCGCCGTATTCGAATACGCGTTCGGTCGCCGAGCTTGTGATCGGTGAGATCATCATGCTGACCAGGCGGATTTTCCCGCGTTCTGATTCCGCCCATCAAGGCGGCTGGGATAAATCTGCCGCAGGCAGTCGCGAGGTGCGCGGGAAAACGCTTGGCATCGTGGGTTACGGCAACATCGGTTCGCAGCTCAGCGTGCTTGCGGAAAGCATGGGCATGAACGTTCGCTATTTTGACCCTTCAGATAGGCTTCGCCACGGCAATTCAGAATCCATGGCTTCGCTCGGCGCGCTTCTCGAAATCTCGGATTTCGTGACGATGCATGTTCCGGAGACCAGTTCGACGCAAAACATGATCACTGAGGCCGAGCTGCGCAGGATGAAAAAGGGGGCCATTTTCATCAATAATTCCCGCGGAACCGTGGTGGATCTTGAGGCGCTTGCGAAGGTTTTGAAGGAAGGACATCTCGCAGGCGCGGCTGTGGACGTATTCCCGAAGGAGCCGGCATCAAACAGCGAGCGTTTCGAAACACCGCTCCAAGGCTTGGACAATGTCATTCTGACGCCGCATATCGGCGGATCGACCGAAGAAGCCCAGGAGCGCATCGGAACGGAAGTTTCCAGGAAGCTTGTGGAGTATTCCGACGTCGGCTCGACGCTGGGCGCGGTCAATTTCCCCCAGGTTCAACTGCCGCCACGTCCCAACGGCACGCGTTTCATCCATGTTCATGAAAATCGCCCGGGCACGCTCAACAGTCTGAATGCGATTTTTTCGTCGCGCGGACTGAATATCGTCGGTGAGTTCCTGCAGACACACGGCGAAACGGGGTATGTGGTCATTGAAGCCGAGGGCGTTGGCCAGACAGCCGGTGACATACTTGACGCGCTTCGCCAGGTTCCGGGAACCATACGGGCTCGATTGGTTTACTGAGGCGCGGGTGGGGGAGGGCCGCCTTAGCCGGACGCTGGCGCTTGCGTATCTCATGGTGATGAGGTCGAAACCGTTTTCTATAGCCAGGGGGCAACCCGAAAACCTCGGCTAGTTGACGTTTCACGATCACATCCATCGCAGCTCCCGCTGCGGCTATCCTGCGAAACTCATCGAGCGCCAGCAGTTTTACGATGCAAGCATCCGCCGCGTTATTCAGCATGGTCTTTGGAAAGCAGAAAACTATCTAAATAGGCCTCGGCGCCCGTGTGATGCCGTTGCGGACCTAACGAAGGCTCGAGGCTGGCAAGAATCGCGCTCCGCTAATAAGCCGGGCTGCAAAAAAGAAAGCCTCATTTGGCGCCTGTGTTCAGACTAAGGTCCATGTTCAATACACTCCTTGTGGGTTATGGCCATTTTGCCCCCGGTCGCCTTCACACAACTAGTGTCGGCGGTCAGCCCTGTCACTAGAGTAAGCTCTGGTGACAGGGCGCTAGTTTAGCTGATTGATGGCTGGGCCAATCCCTCTCTGGGCTGGGAACATGTGCCCTGGTTTGCTTGCCAAGTTTAGCGAGTCTAGCTCTTCGATCTCGCTTTCCCAGAAGCGTTCGCGCATTTCCTCCTGGGGCAAATCCGAACCGATATCAGCCCAATCAAGGCGGCTTTCGACACCATAATGTGTTGCAGGCACGGTCTGCTCGGGGTGATCGAGAGAGTCGAGGGTCTTCCGGATGAGTTCATCATCGGTCCTCTTCGTATTGCTCCGCACCCTCGATCGGCGCAAGCCAAGGTTCCCGGCGCTTCGTCCAGAGCTCATAGGTGGGTGTGAGGCGAACAGGTGCCTCGGTCAGGACACCGAGCTTTATCTCGGCTTCCGTCTCGCGAACTGCAAAAACGCGCGAACCGCAGCGAGCGCAAAATTCCCGTCCGGCAAATTCGCTTGTTTCGCCCTCATATTCGAATTCACCTGAAGGCCACACGCCGAAGTAAGTAAAGGCCGAGCCGCTCTCTTGCCGGCAATCGGTGCAGTGGCAAATGCCGACACGAAGGGGATTTCCTCGAACCGCCAAACGCACTTGTCCGCAGCGGCACGAACCGGTCAATTTGGTCATGGCATATCCTCTTCGTCGACGACATCTGTGCTTGGACCCTCACCGCGGCTGACATGCTCCGTCCGCCAGCGCCCGTCGTGAAGCTGGTAGGTTATCTGGGCGTCTTCGCCACCTTGCTGCTGCCGAGCTGCGGCTGATTTCGCCGCGGCCAGCGCACTCTCGTGATCGGGAAACGTCTCCGACCAAACATCACCGACGCGATAGGCGAAGCCTTCATCGTGTTTGCTGACATTGTATGTTAGGGGCATAATCTCCTCCCGGCTTGGCCGATAAGGCTCGAAAGGTCAAGCGCGATCCATGGACCGAGTTCCTATCGCGTGAAACGAGAGGCTCCATTCATGGAACACCGTTCGCGTAATCAAAGTTCTGAGACGCGGAAAAGTTTCCAACAGTGATGGATGTTGCGATCGAGCGGCGCTCAGTCGTATCGCCATCCTTGAAATTCAAGCTGCTGGTTTGGCCCGCACAAGAAAGAGAATAGCCGACATTGCCGTTCGGGAGGCATGGACGCTTCAACACCTGGGAAACGTGAACATATCGGCCAGACATGGTCGCGGGAAGGGGCCGTACCTTCCCGCGATCTCCGATTTTAAAGCCTGGCAATCCCTTCAAAGACGGCCGCGGCCCGCAGGATCAAAACTCTTCCCAGGATGCCGATGCCGCTGCGGCCCCGCCGGAGCCGGTGAATGCGCCGGCAATCTTGGCCCGGAGCGAGCGCGCCGGTGATGCGGCGGGGCTGGACCGTTCGGTTGCGACAGCCGGTCGCGCGCGGCTGCGGCCATTTTGCAGGTTGAACTGCCCGAGGATATCGTTCAGTGTCGTCACCTCCTTGGCAAGGCTGTGGCTGGCGGCCGTCGATTCCTCGACCATCGCTGCATTCTGCTGCGTTCCCTGGTCGATGCTGGTGACGGCCGTGTTGATCTCCTGCAGGCCGGTTGCCTGTTCGCGGGCGGCCTCGACGATCGCGCGCACGTTGCGATCGATTTCTTCCACTTCCTTGACGATCTGCTGCAGCGATTGCCCGGTTCTGGTGACGAGAGTGACGCCGCTGTCGACCTGTTGTCCCGATGTGGAAATGAGCGCTTTGATCTCCTTTGCCGCCGTGGCGGATCGCTGGGCCAGCTCGCGCACTTCCTGGGCGACGACGGCAAAGCCCTTGCCCGCGTCACCCGCACGCGCCGCCTCGACGCCGGCGTTGAGCGCAAGCAGGTTGGTCTGGAAGGCAATGTCGTCGATGACGCCGATGATGTTGTTGATTTCGCCCGACGATTTCGAGATTGCCTCCATCGCAGCGATCGCCTGCTGCATGACTTCGCCGGATTTCTCCGCGCCGATCCGGGCGCGTCCGACCAGCGAGCTTGCTTCCTCCGCGCGCCGGGTGGAATCCTTGACGGTGGTGGTGATCTCCTCAAGGGCTGCGGCCGTCTCCTCGACGGAGGCTGCCTGCTGCTCGGTTCGCTTGGAGAGATCCTCTGCGGCCGATCGGATCTGGTTGGCGCCGGACGCTATGGCCTGACCACCCTGGCCGACGGCGACAAGCGTCTCCTCGACCTTTGCCATCGATGCGTTGAAATCTGCCCTCAGGCGATCAAGATGAGCGACGAAAGGCTGCTCCAGGCGATAGCTCAGATTGCCGTTCGAGAGCTCTCCGAGGCCATTTGCCAGGCTGTCGACGGCAAATTGCGCGTCAGCGGCGTCCTTGGCCTTTTGCGCCTCGCGCTCCAGCCTTTCCTTTTCGGAGAGGCTGCGGCCGGCAGCGGCTTCCTGTTCCAACCGTATGCGCTCGATGGCGCTGTCGCGGAAGACGGAGGCCGCCGCAGCCATCTGGCCGACTTCGTCCTTGCGCTCGATCCCGGAAACAGGCTCTTCGGTATGCCCATCCGCCAGCGAGACCATGCGCGCCCGCAGCCGTCCGATCGGAGCGGCAATACCGCGTGCCGACACAAGAACGGCGATTGCGATCGCAGCGGCGAAGAGAACGCCAAGTGCGATCAACGCATCGGTGATGCTCTCCGCAGCGCGTTGGCCGAGCGCCTTGCTCTTGGCATCGATATTCTTGTTGAAGGTATCGAGCCATTGGCGGACCGCAAGAACCTCGTCATTGATCAGAGGATCCGCCTGCTTCAGCAGTTTGGTTGAAGTGGTGTCGTCGTCCGCCAGTCCCGCCTTCACCGCCTGATCCGTCAGCGCGATGATGTCATTGGCCCTCGCCACCAGTTTGTCCAGGGCATCCGACTCCGCAGGCATCAGTTGCTTGGCGTTTGCAAGGCGCTGGAGAAAGATCCTTTTGTTCTCATCATATTCTTTTGAGAACGTGAGAATCTCCGGGCCATTCGCCCTATAGACAGAGATCTGATAGGCGTTGTAGCCCAGCGCCGTCACCCGCTGACTGGCCCTCGCCACCTCCACGGCCGCTCTCGCATCCTTCGTAATAAAGTTCGAATAAGTGGCAATACTGTCCTTGTATTGGTTCGATACGAAGAGGACGCCTGCAATCCCGATCAGACAGATCGGCATCATGATGGAGAGTACTTTCGTCCTGATTTTGGCGTTCTGGAGAAATGACATGAGGAGGCTCGTTGGATTTGCGAGCGAGTGGCTGTCTGCGCAACGAAGATCGATGCGCTTTGCCCATTGCTCTGAAGATCGGGAACATTGCAGGGCACGAGCATCCTGCCCGTCGCATCTTGGCGCTGCGCCATGAAAGATGGCAGACAAATCTGATAAAACAATTAATAACGAAAGCTGCATGAATTGATTAAAGTACTTCGATTAACCGTTAGCAGATGCAATAACATCTAAAAATTGCATTCGTGTTTATATTTACGATAATTCAATCGTTCTACGCGTATAATCGGTTGATTTGGCTGACGTATATTATTTCAAGATTTCGCAGCGTCGTTATTGTCAATCTATACTGTATTTTCCTCTTGCTTGGATGTGATGTAAATTACGACTTGCGTTCATGTTGGCGCATGCGCATCGAATAACAAAGTACAACGATTATGAGCTGGAAAAGCCATCCACTGCATCGCATCGCGATTGCCATACAGGCATTTTGGGAGCACGCTTCGCGAAGAGTCCGGCGGACTCTGAAAGATTGGGGAGAGGGGAAATGACCATACAAAATCCATCGCCTGCGTTGTACAACGAAGACTTGGCGCCCGCCGAGGAGAGGAAGTGGGGCGCGTTCAGTATCTTCAATGTATGGACGTCGGACGTTCACAGCCTTTGGGGATATTATCTTGCCGCTAGTCTTTTTCTGTTGTGCGGCAGTTTCATCAACTTCGTGATTGCGATCGGTATCGGCTCGCTGGTCATCTTCTTCCTTATGAGCCTCGTCGGCAACGCCGGCGTCAAGACGGGCGTACCCTTTCCGGTCCTTGCCCGCGCCTCCTTTGGAACCTTCGGCGCCAACGTCCCGGCACTGGTGCGGGCTGTCGTCGCCTGCTTCTGGTATGGCGCTCAAACCGCGGCCGCCTCGGGTGCGATCGTCGCACTTCTGATCCGCAACGAGAACATTCTCGCATTCCATCAAAGCAGCCACATGCTCGGCCATTCGACGCTCGAGGTCATCTGCTACGTCGTCGTATGGGCGCTGCAGCTTTTGATCATCCAGCGCGGCATGGAGACGGTGCGCAAATTTCAGGATCTGGCCGGCCCGGCCGTCTGGATCATGATGCTGGTGCTTGCGGTCTATCTGGTGGTCAAGGCAGGCACGTTTTCCTTCGGCAATGAAATTCCCCGCGAGGTGCTGCTGGAAAAGACGAAGGACGCGGGTGTGCCCGGTGAGCCTGGATCCTTCTCGGCGCTTGCGGCTGTGGCCGCCACCTGGATCACCTACTTTGCAGCGCTTTACCTGAACTTCTGCGATTTCTCACGCTACGCCAAGGACACCAAGACCTTGCGGAAGGGCAATCTCTGGGGCCTGCCGATCAACCTTCTCGCCTTCTGCCTCGTCGCTGGGGTGACGACCACGGCTGCCTTTACCGTCTACGGCGAAGTGCTTCTGCATCCCGAAGCGATCTCGGCGAAGTTCGATAGCTGGTTCCTGGCGCTGCTTGCCGCATTGACCTTTGCGGTCGCAACGCTTGGCATCAACGTGGTCGCAAACTTCGTTTCGCCGGCATTCGATTTCTCGAATGTTTTCCCAAGGCAGATCAGCTTCAAGCGGGGCGGCTATATCGCGGCCCTGATCGCGCTGGTGCTCTATCCGTTCGCGCCATGGGAGACGGGTGCCGCGCATTTCGTCAATTTCATCGGTTCGAGCATGGGGCCGATCTTCGGGATCATGATGGTGGATTACTATCTGATCCGGAAGGGCGAGCTGAATGTCGCGGCGCTCTACCAGGAAAACGGCGAGTTTCGCTTCCAGAGCGGCTGGCATAGAAATGCCTTCATCGCCTTCGTGGTCGGCGCGCTGTTCTCATCGATCCTGCCGACCTTCACATCGATCCTGCCGGAATGGTGGGGAACCTACGGCTGGTTCTTCGGCGTCGGCATCGGCGGGACAGTCTACTATCTGCTTCGTATGAGCGCTCGTGGTTCCGCCATCGGGGCTGCGACTTAACCGGAACTGTCCTGCCCGGCATCGAGTTGCCGGGCAGGGCTCGGACCCCCGCGACGCCCTTATCGACGCAGTTTTCAATTGTGATTGATTGCAAGGCGCGATGAGCAAAGCCCAAAAGGTTCGATGCCCTTGAAGAGCTTTCATTGGTAATTGGGAGTGAATGCTAAGGTCTGCTGTGTAGATCGATACCGCTGCCCATTCTTTTATTCAGCTTATGCCAAAGTAATTGCCGCTAAATAACCACCTTGTAATATATTCACTTAAAGCGATTATCACATTCTGCTAAGTTGTGATCCACGCCCGCATGTTTGATGAGTCTGCGATTGTTGATACGCAAGCTCCCGACGAACGGGCCAGTTCAAACTGAATAACGGCTAGATCTGGCTTGGCCGTTTAGGAGGACGAGGCCATATGCGGGAGAATGGAGCGGGCCGGATTCCACGCTTGTCCGAATCTAACAGCGGTTTGGAGGCGATGATCTCGCTTTGGGATCTCGATCTCAAACTGGTCGACTCGTCTACGAAGTTTAAAGAGTATGTCGGGCTCCCATTCCAAAACGACGTGACTTTATGGGAGGCGTATCCGGCGCTCGCCAAGCCGGCTCTTGCTTCGCTCATTCAGCACGTAATCGATACGGGTGAACCGCAGACGATCCAGGTTAAAGCCTCGAAGCGTGGGACATGCAATTTTCTGATTTCCCATATTCGGACAGGACTCTTGATTGTCGAGACCAAAGGGTCGCGCGCCTATGAGAGTTCGCCATCCGAAGATACTGAAAAAGCTCAACTCATTCATCAGGCGATGCATGATGCCTTGACCGGATTGCCCAATCGCCGCCAATTCAGCACCGCGCTCGCGCAGCTTCTTCCGGCCAGCGGCGAGATCGGGCCTGTGCTCATGCAGCTCGACCTCGATGACTTCAAGCCTGTAAACGATACGCTTGGTCACGGGGCCGGCGATATCGTGCTCAAGCTCACCGCCGAAAGGATCAAGGAAACGCTGGGCCGAGGCGGAACGGTCTACCGCCTGGCGGGCGACGAATTTGCCATCATCCAAACCGGATCCCAACGGGCGTTCGAGGCCGAAAGATTGGCCGACGCGCTGATCGCCGAGTTCAAGAAGCCGTTCATCGTCAACGATATCTCCCTTTTCGTTGGTGTCAGCGTGGGGATTGCCATTGCGCCCCGCGACGGCAACGAGAGCGAACAGTTGATGAAGGCTGCCGATGTTGCTCTTTATGCCGCGAAAAAAGAGGGAAGACGCAGGGCCCGGACATTCGATCCCGGCATGCTGATCGTCGTCGAACAAAGGGAATTGCTGCGACGCAGCCTGCGTGTGGCACTTCAGCACGACGAGTTTTTCGTCGAGTATCAGCCGCTGTTGGAGCGGTCTTCCAGCGTGGCGGGCTTTGAAGCGCTGCTGCGCTGGCGTCATCCGATCTTCGGTATCATTCCGCCGGCAGCCTTCATTCCCATGGCCGAAGCTGACGGCCTCATGAATGAAATCGGCCAGTGGATGCTGGAAGAAGCGTGCCGCGAAGCCCTCGGATGGCCTGCGCACTACACTCTCGCGGTCAACCTTTCTCCCGCCGAATTCCTGACGCCCGGTCTTACCGATCGCATTTCGCAAATACTCGACATAGTCGGATTTCCCGCCGAGCGCCTTGAATTGGAGATCACCGAAGGTGTGCTGCTGGAGCGGACCACCAACAATCTGGATACTCTAAATACCCTCAACGTGCTCGGCATACAGATTTCCCTCGACGACTTCGGCACGGAGTATTCCTCGCTGAGCTATCTCAAGAATTTTCCCTTCGATACGATCAAGATCGATCGTTACTTTATCAAGGACCTTTTGCAGGACACCAAGAGCCAAACGATCGTTCGCTCGATCATCGGCCTTGCCCACGGTTTGGATATGTGCGTGACCGCGGAGGGTGTCGAGACGCCGCAACAGGCAAGCTGGCTGCTGCAGGAAGGCTGTGACCGGTTGCAGGGTTATTGCGTCAGTCCGCCACTTCGCGCTGATAAGCTAGATGAATTCATAAGACGCGGGGCGCGTATTCAGCCGACGGCGACTTTTGACGAGTTCCATGCCGGGCCGTGAGTGCTTGAAACGTATTTCATCCAGGAGTTTCTTAAGGTGGACACCATGGAAATGCAGGCAGACGCGACTTTTGAGCCATTGCTTGAGCTGCAGCTGCAAATGGCGGACTTTGTAGCGGACTGGCTGCATTGCGATCAATGCGCCGCTTATGTGGCCCGCATGGTCAGTCATGATCGTCACGATTCCATCCGTCATGCCAATTTGCTTTCGGCAGCCTTAAACGAATTGTTCGAGATGTCTTTTCATACCAAAGGCTATAAGGGCGCTCTTACCTGCCGCTTTTATCGCAGCGGCTCGACCGAGAGAGTTGAACTGATCTTCCCCTGCTCGGACGAGCAACGCAGCTCTTACGAAACGGTCGCTGAATGTATGGGAAGCGGCCAGGCGCTCGCAAGCTATCTTGACATGGTAACCAATGACGCCGTGCGCGTGGAGCACGCGATCCTTCTCGGCCTGGCGGTCAATTACGATGCCGATATCAAGCTGAGCGAGCAGAATGCCGGCATGGTGACCTTCGTGGTGGATATCGCGCTTGAAAGGCTACTCAATTGAGCAACCATCTGTCGGGGCGCTTTCAGGCACAATTCGACGCCAACGATCAGGAGTTCTCTCTTTCGGGGGTGCTCAGACCATACTCGGTTGCCGAACTTGCCGATGATCTGGCCCTTCTGCGGTCCGGTATCGAAACGGTCAATGGCGTCTGCTACATCAATCTCAAGCGCGTCACGCATATGAACAATACGGCGTTTCGCGCCCTGACGCATGTGCTTCTCGACGCGACCCGATCGCGGCCGGATCTCAAGCTGACGATCGTCGCCTCGAGCGTCGTCGCGTGGGCGGAGCGACTGTTTCGTCATTTGGGCGATCTTTCGCCCAACATCACCGTCGAGATCTATGACTCTGCCTTTTATCCGGGGCAGACCTTCGTCGAAAACCAGAGCTTCATACCGATTCTGAGAACGCAGACAAAGATGACGTGGCGGCATGAGCGCGAGATATTGCCGCGGCATGGGCTTTACGAGGGTCTGCATGTCGCCGACATCTGCTGCGGCATTGGCGATTTTGCGATGCTGGTGCGAAAGGACTTCAAACCGGCACGGATCGTTGCTCTCGATCACTCGTTGCCCAGCCTGGAATATGCCCGCAAGGTTGCCGAGGATTTCGATGTTACCGACATCGAATATACCTACGGCGATGCATCCCAGATGCTGTTCGAAAGCGATCAGTTCGATTTCGTGACCTGCAGGCATTCACTGCAGATCTTCGATCGTCCGGATATCCTGCTTCGGGAACTCTATCGCATATGCAAGCCGGGTGGCCGGGTCTACATTACGAACGAAAAGAACTCTCATTGCCTTGGAGAGCCCAGAGCCGACAGCATCCAATGGACCTACAACGAGGTCGCGAAATTGTTCGCTCATTTCGACATGGATGTCGAGATGGGGCCGAAGGGGCGCCGCATGCTGCTGGACGCTGGTTTCACGGATGTGAAAATGGAAAGCTTCATGGTTACCAATCTGGATGGCAATGCTCAGGATTTCGCCGACGTCGTTACAGCGTGGCAGAATGTCTATGCCGATGAAATGGCCGTTAGAAGGGGCGATCCTCCAGCATTCATCGAGCGGTTCAAGCAAGGTTTCGCGGATCATATTTTCGCGGCACTCCACCCCAGGGGCTATGCCGGATGGCCCATCTGGGCTTCTTCGGGGCAGAAGCCGCTATGATGGAAACGCCAATTGCCAAGCAACGGCTCGGGCTGCGCTCATTTCGTGCCAAATTTCTACTGGTCGTGGGGGGAGCGGTCCTGTTCGACCTCATGGTCAGCGGCGGTCTTTCGCTGTGGAACGTGCAGCGCCTTTCGCGCAATGCGACGACGGAGGTGGGGCAGGGGCTGGAGAAGGCAAGCCAGGATTACATCCGTTCCTATGCGGATTCGACCGCGGCCGAGGTCGGCCTGCTGATAGACCAGGTTCATTCCGACGTGAAGGCGCTGGCGGGTGTACTTCAGGACCAGATCGACAATCCCGCCAGGAGCGGAACTGTCGGCGCCGCCATAGCCGAGGCCTCTCCCGGTGCTGTAACTGTGTCATACGATCCTGTGGGCCAGTGGGCGCAAAATCTTCCCGGAACGCCCTCCGTCATCAGTGTCTGGGGCTACTTGCTGGACAAGGATCACCGCCCCCTGCCTCAGGTGCAGGCCGACATCGAGTGGAGTGCGGTGCTCAATCTCGTCGCGCCGTCGTTGCTGCACAATGGCGCATCGAAATTGCAGATGTACTATATCGGTCCGAGAGAGCGCCCCATATTCCGGACAGCGCCCTATACGACGCAGGCACAGACTTTCGACAAACTCTACCCCGGGCACAACAGCGCTGATTTCTGGACCTTCTTCTTTCCAGGTCTTTACGAATCCTGGCAGCAATGGGCCGCAAACCCCTCGTCGCGCCCCGTTCCCGATTACATCACCCAGACGGCACCCTATACGGATGCGATCACTGGAAAGCTGATCGTCAGCTTTTTCCACCCGTTGTGGACGCCGGACCGGCATGGGCTGGCCGGCGCCGCCGGCGCCGATATTACCCTTACTCAGCTTGCGGAAATCGTCGAGAACGTGAAGGTCGCTCAAAGCGGCTTCGGTTTTCTGACCATGTCGAATGGCAATGTCGTCGCGATCAATCCCGTCGGCGAAAAGATCATTGGTTTGCGTTCCTCCAACGACGCTGCCGCCAAGGGTGTCACCGGTCTTGACCGATCGCTGCGCAACAGCTCGCAAAAAGCCATCACAACGCTACCTCTCGATGCGGATGGTGCCATCCGGCACATTTCACTCAGCGAACACGGAGAGGACGTTCCTTACCTTGTCGTCATCAAGCAGCTGCACACGACCAATCTCTGGGTGGACGGGCCAGTGCGGCGCGAGGTCATGTCGCTCGGAATAGCCGTGCCCGAGCGTGAGATCTACGCTTCGCTCATTGCCGCCAAAGAGGAGATATCGCGTGCAACCAATCGCATCCTGCTCTACCAGATCATGGCGGTGCTGGTCTCGCTATTGATCGTTACGGCGGCGGTCTTTGCTGCCTCCAAACGCGTCACCAGCGGTATCAGTGCACTGGCAAGCGCTGCCAAACGCATACAGGCGAAAGATTATTCCGTCCGGGTCGATATCACGAGCAAGGACGAGGTAGCGGAAGCGGGCGTCGCATTCAACCGAATGGCCGAGGATATCAGCTTCCATACCGAGAACCTCGAGAAACTGGTTTCTGACCGGACCAAGGAAATCGAGGCCGCCAAGGAAGAAATCTCGACTCTGAACAGCCAGCTGAAGAACGAAAACCTGCGGCTGGGTGCCGAACTCGACGTTGCCCGGCAAATTCAGCTTATGGTCCTCCCCCGCGCCAAGGAGCTTACCGCCATTGAGCATCTGGAAATCGCCGCCTACATGCGTCCGGCTGACGAAGTCGGAGGCGATTACTATGACGTTCTCCAAAACGGAAATAATCTGAAGATCGGCATCGGCGACGTGACCGGACACGGGCTCGAAAGCGGCGTGCTGATGCTGATGGTGCAATCGATCGCCCGCGCGCTGCAGGAAGCGGGTGAAATGGATCCTTCTAAATTCCTGACTGATCTTAATCGCGCAATCTTCAAAAACATCGAACGAACGAAGACTGACAAGCATATTACCTTATCGTTTCTGGACTACGACGGCGAACGGCTGACGATATCCGGGCAGCACGAAGATATGATCATTGTTCGTCAGAACGGCAATGTGGAACGGATAGAGACCGGCGATCTCGGTCTGCCGGTTGGTTTAGAGCTCGATATCGCTCCTTTTGTCGATACCAAGGAAATTAGGTTCGAGAAGGGCGACATGGTTGTCCTGCATACGGACGGTGTCACCGAAGCCGAAAATTCGAGTGGCGAGCTGTTCGGATTCGAGAGGCTCTTGGAAGATGCCCGCCGCCTGCATGGCGGGACCGCGGAAGAAGTCGTGGAGGGCATACGCGCCGATTTGATGACTTACATTGGCACCCACAAGATCCATGACGATATTACCCTTGTGGTGATGCGACACAGGTGAGAGATGACAACTGCAATATACGGCAAGAAGCACCTGATTTCGTTCGATGCCGCCAAGGCCCTTCGCATTCGCCTATTCGACGGGCCGCTTCATCTGGCATGGCGCCATTCGGCCATGACATCCGACTTTATCGCAGAGACGATGGCACTTGGCTTTCGGGCTTCTGAACGGCAGTACAAGGCAGCTCGGCACGACATCGGTTACCTGACGAACGAACTCATCGAAAACTCCCTCAAGTTTCGCGCCGCGGGCGAAATCGTTATCGACGCTCTCCTGGATGCCCATCATTTCAGGATGCGGATTGCAAATCTCATCGACCACGATGCCACGGTCCGCTTCCAGCAGTTGCTCCTGAAGGTGACGGCCGGCGACCCAGGCGATCTCCTCATCGAGCAGCTTGAAGCAAGTGTTTTTGCCGGTGGAAATGCGTCCGGGCTCGGACTGTTGACTTTGATGAGCGACTACCAGGTCCAATTGGCCTGGCGTTTCGATAAGGACAATCCGCAACAGTGGACTAAATTGCAAACCTATGCTGCGATGGCAATTTCATCATCGTGAACCCGCGAGAGGCCCCTTTTTATGGAAATCAAAGAAGAAGCATTCCGCGTCTGGTCCGAAGGGAACGTCTTGTATTTTGACGGAGTGATGCGGCTTGCAGGCCCGGATGCCTATGCGCCTGTCTATGACCTCGCAAGAGCGGTTCTTCATGGGGGTGGAGGCAAAGCGACTTTTGATTTGACGGGTCTACAGTTTTTGAATTCATCCGGCATCAATTTGCTTGCCAAATTGACGATCGAAGCCCGCAAGCATCCGGATATTCACCTCACCATATGCGGCTCGTCGCAAATTCCCTGGCAGATGAAATCCCTGCCGAATCTGAAGAAGCTCCACCCCCATGTGGATTTGCGTTTGGGATAACGATGACAGTTTATCGCCGGCACGATTGTCTCTGACAAGACGAAGCAGGCGGACCTCGGCCGGCCTTGCGCCCCTTCCTTGCGGCTGCATCCCACATATCGATCTAATTTCCATCCATTTTCAAATGGGCGTTGCGGCTTGCCGAAGACCGACTCGCATTGCCGGGATACACATAAGTGGCCCCATCGCCGCAGAATCACCAGAGATATGCGTATGTTCGGTAGGGTTATACCGGATATCGTGAATTAAGATTGTGAAAAATCAAAGTATTAAAATGTATAACCATGGATTGAAATTAAGTTGAAATTGGTTATTCAATAATATTGAAGATTTTCGTAAATTTAGCGAGCAATGATAGCTAAAAACTGATAAGGTGCGTTGGCAGATCACTTGTCGTTCGCAAAATAATATTCCGCAAACACTCTGTGTTTTCACGGTTAGCAGGCAAAATTCCGGTGATGGAGAAGGTCGCATTACATCGGCTGGATACACAAAACTTCGCAGCGGAGCGAGGACGCTCTGCCGACGAGGTTCCCAGCGGGATTGACGATTTCCCGAGGCCATCTCGCATGGATATCAAGCTGACGGCGCAGAGGGAGGCTTTATGGCTCGACGCAAGCCGGGATGCGGATAGTGACGCTGATTCTCCAAGGCCGATAGGGTCAACTGCTCTTGGAATCGATGCCAAGTTCCAATCACCCCACCGAGCAGAGCAGGTCAGACTGGCCAAGCGGCTGATCAAAGAAGCAACACCTGACGTACGACATCTTTTCAATCGGGCGCGGTATCGTCGCGACATCCCATATGATGCCGCCGGCAGAGTGATCGGAAAGCTTATGTCGCGGTCTTCGGCCGATGTCATTGCGTTGATCGGCGCCGAAAGATCCGAGCACAGGCGGGAAGGAATTCTCCTCCATTCCTTGGCCGTGAGCGCATCGATGATTGCATTTGGCCGAAGCCTGGGACTGAACGAAGAGGCTGTGAGCCTTCTTGGTTTCGGCGGATTGTTACATGATATCGGGAAAATGGTTTTGCCGAGGAAGCTGCTGCAGAAATCCGGTCCGCTCGATGCGGCTGAGCTCGCTATTATCCGAACGCATCCGGAGCGGGGCCATGAATTGCTGGAGCAAACGGAGAATGTACCGAAAGCTGTGCTCGACGTTTGCCTCTGCCATCACGAGAGATTCGATGGCTCCGGCTATCCGCGCAAACTTGTCGGAACGGAAATTCCTGACGCTGCACGCATCGCGGCAATCTGCGATGTATACGATGCACTCACGACGATAAGACCCTATAAAAGCGCATGGTCTCCCCGCGAGGCGATTGAGATGATGCTGAGCTCAAACGGGCAGTTCGACCCCATGCTGCTGGACGCATTCGTGTCGTGGAAAGCGCGCGACAGCGTCACCCAATAGGTAAACGTCTGTGTTGCGACTGTTCCGAGCGCTGCTGGTGCGCGGTGTGATATGAATACACGTCCGCCACAGATCACTAGTCGTATTTCGCTGGCCTCGCCGCCCCGGTAAGCGCCGTTCAGGAGAGGTGCGAGCGTGTGCCAAGAATGCAACTAAATCTATTTCACAATTCACTCACAAGATTTTTATAAATTAGATTTATCTAAATCCAATTTCGCTATTTTCTTCTCGGCACCTCTACCTATCTCGCACTTGCGAAATGATCGCGCATTCCAACCCGCCGGGCATGGGTACGCCCCCTGCCTGCCGTCCGGCCCATCCCAAGGACTCGACAATGGGTGATTTGCTAAAGGGTATCTCCAGTTTTCGTGGTGCCATCTTTCCGGACCATGAGGCACTTTATCGCAAGCTGGCGGAGGAGGGGCAGCAGCCGCAGGCGCTGATGATTTCCTGCGCCGACAGCCGGGTGATGCCTGAAACGATTACGCAGTCCGGTCCCGGTGAACTGTTCGTCTGCCGCAATGCCGGAAATATCGTTCCTCCATTTTCCACGGCAAATGGCGGTGTATCGTCGGCGATCGAATATGCGGTCGTAGCCCTCGGCGTTCGCGATATCATTGTCTGCGGGCATTCCGATTGCGGCGCTATGAAAGGGCTTTGCCATCCTGATCTTCTGAAACCCATGCCGAATGTCGCTGCATGGCTGAAACATAGTCACGCCGCCCATTCGATTGTTTGCGAAGCCTATCCCGTCGACCTATCCGAGCGCCAAAGGGTCCGGGCCATCGCGATGGAAAACGTCGTTGTCCAGCTCGACCACTTGCGTACGCATCCTTCTGTCGCGGCTAAGCTGGCGACCAACGACATTGCCCTGCATGGTTGGTTCTTCGATATCGAGACGGGGGAGGTGCTCGTCTATGATGGTGCGGCCGCTCGCTTCACGGAAATCCTTGAGGATAGGCCCCTGCCTGTCGCGGTCACGGGTCGTGGTCGTCCGCATGTGATCCCGCAAGCCGCGGAGTAGCCCGATGATTTCCAGCCCTGCTCTTTCGCGCGATTTCGCCTCGTCGCTCGTCGTCTTTCTGGTCGCCATGCCACTGTGCCTCGGGATTGCCGTGGCCTCGGGTGTTCCTGTGGCCATGGGCCTCATTTCAGGCATTGTCGGCGGCATCGTCGTTGGCCTTTTAGCCGGATCTCCGCTTCAGGTGTCAGGTCCGGCTGCCGGCCTGGCCGTGATTGTATTCGGCTTTGTCGAACAATATGGGGTGGCCATGCTCGGTCCGGTCCTGATTGTCGCAGGATTTCTGCAGGTGCTTGCCGGGTTCCTGCGGATTGGCTCGTGGTTCCGGGCAATCTCGCCCGCCGTCGTTCATGGCATGCTCGCCGGTATTGGCATCCTCATTATTCTTGGTCAGGTCCATGTTTTAATGGGAGCAAGACCAGCTGCCGGCGGCATCGAAAACGTCGCAGCGATGGAGCAGACCTTCAGCCGTGTATGGGGTGCAGGACCGACGCGTGAAGCGGTCGCTCTTCTCATAGGGTTGATCTCGTTGCTTGCCATGATTGCTTGGGAAAAGTTCAGGCCGAAATCGCTGATGCTGGTGCCCGGTGCTCTGGTGGGAGTTGCGGCTGGCACTTTGTTGACCGTCGCGATGCAATTGCCGATCGCCAGGGTGGAGATTCCCTCTTCTCTCGCCGAAAGCATCTCATTGCCGACGCTTGATGGCTTTGTCAGGATGGCAGAGCCGGGCATCATCCTAACGACGCTGGTCATCGCGGTCATCGCCAGCGCCGAAACGCTGCTGTCATCCGCTGCCGTTGATCGCATGCATGATGGCGTGCGGACCCGTTTCAACAAGGAGTTGTTTGCGCAGGGCATCGGCAACGGACTTTGTGGTCTGCTGGGTGCCTTGCCGATTACGGGTGTCATCGTGAGATCGTCCGCTAACATTCAGGCGGGCGCAAGTACACGAGTGTCGGCCGTTCTGCATGGAGTTTGGATCCTTGGGCTCGTGGCGTTTCTGCCGCAACTGCTCGCGATGGTGCCACTGACGGCGCTTGCCGCCGTTCTGCTCGTGACGGGGTGGCGGCTGATCAGCCTTCATCACGTCCGCCATCTCTTCGAGCACCACGGCTGGGTTCCAGTGGGGATCTGGACTGCGACGGTGGCAATGGTGGTGCTTCAGGATCTGCTCGCCGGTGTGGCGCTTGGCCTTGCGCTGTCCATACTGGAGATCTTTCCATATCTGCGTCGCAAGCTTGCGATCGACAGGTTGGAGGATGAGGAAGCCATACATCTCGACCTCGTCGGCGTGGCGACATGCAGGGACGTTCCCACGCTGCTCAACATGCTGGAAACGCTTCCTGAGGGGCGCAAGATCAGGATTGCGGGTGCTCGCCTGCATTATCTTGACCATACGACTGCCGAAACCCTGCGCGAGTGGCTGAAACGCCAGAAGAAATCAGGGCGCGCAGTCGAAATCCAGCATCCACCGGCCGGACGTCATCCTCGGCTGAAACCGATCTTTGAACGGCTATCGGCGGAAGTAGCCTGACCCTCAGATACGCTGCAAACACTTAATGACAATGGTCTTGCTCCGCTTGTCGGGGTAAGACGAATCTGCGGAAACCTAGCATAAATGAACGGGCTACGCGCCTCACTTCGCCAAGAGATCGATTTGACAAACTTTGCCAAATTCGGCTAGCCTGGTTGCATTGTGGAGGCTCGAATGGCTACGATGAACGTATCGCTTCCGGACCCGATGAAAGATTGGGTCGAAGCGCAAGCGAAGACTGGGCGATATTCCAATGCCAGTGATTATGTGCGCGACTTGATTCGCAGGGACCAAGTTCGCAGTGATAAGATTGCCGCCATGCAACGTTTCGTTGATGACGGTCTCAAAAGCGGTGTTGGTAGCCGGTCGACGGACGACCTCTTTGCAGCGGCAGTCGCGCGCGTGGAAACAACGCGCGGCGGCGAATAATGCGTTTTAGCCTTTCAGTCGAAGCGGAAGAGGACATCATTGCGATCGCCGAACAGGGTGTACGCATGTTCGGGTCTACACAGGCCAGGCGATATCATGACGACTTGTTCGCTATGCTTGATCTGGTTGCCGCCAACCCGTGAATGGCACGTGAGCGAGAAGAGATTTCGCCACTAGTTAGAATTCATCCGTTCAAGGCCCACCTTATTGTCTATCGGATCGAGGAGGACGGAGTAATTTTCGTGATCCGAATACGCCATGGACATGAAGACTGGGCCAGCGATCCTGTTTAGGCCTCGTTAAGTGGATGAACACGCATCGTTGTATAAGAGGCATTAAGAACCGGCCGTGACGCGTGTCAGATCGCCGACATTCTTTATATCGCTGTTATACTGCGCTTTTATTTGTAGGGCCCACAGGCTATTCCCATCAAGCGCCACATACCCGTTCGAGACTATGGCAGCTCTTGTTCGTAAAGCTGGTCCATGCTGAGCGATGCGACTTCGGCAAATGCCGTCTGGTTGCGCACACGCCCGCCGCTCAGGATGACGACGTCGTCGCAGAAAGAGATCGTGCTGCGATGATGGCTGATCACGATCGTCGTGCGGCGGCCGGCGCGCAATTTCAGTGTCTCAACGATGGCGGCCTCCGACAAACCATCCATCGCGTTGGTGGCCTCGTCCAGAATGAGAATATCGGGGTCGCGGACGAGCGCCCTTGCGAGCGCTATGCGCTGCCGCTGTCCGGCCGACAGGCTCGCGCCCCTGTAACCGACGAGCGTTTCGTATCCCTCAGGGAGTTTTTCGATGAATTCATGCGCTTCGGCAAGCCTGGCCGCCTGTTCGGCCTCGGTGGGCGAGGTATGCTGTCCGTAGGCGATGTTTTCGAGAATGGTGCCGTCAACCAGTTCCAGATCCTGGCTGGCAAGTGCTAACCGGTTTCGCCATTGCATGGGATCGATGCGGCTGAGCGGCAATCCATCGATCAGGATCTCGCCTTCATCGGGTTCGACGAAGCGGCACAAAAGGTTCACGATCGTCGTCTTTCCCGCACCCGATCGGCCGATGAGGGCGGTGGAGCGGCCGTGGCGAACCTCGAAACTGGCGGAGCGCAGCACCACCGGCCGTGCGGCGGAACCCGGATATTGAAAGGTCACGCCGTCGAATTTGATCTCTCGGTTCAATCCGGGAGCCGGCAGGTCTCCAGCCGGCGGCTGCGGCTTGTCGGAGGCATCCAGCAGCCAGCGGACTTCCTCCAGTGAGCCGCTCCAGCCCTGCATCTGGCTCCATGCCTGCTGCAGGGCGCGCACATGCGGCTGCAGCCGGTATAGCAGGACCACGAAGGCCACGATGATGGGAAAGCTGACCGCCCAGGCCCAGGCACTGACGACTACCGCCAGGAACAGCGCCGAATGCAGCACCTCGGTCAGCGGCGGCAGCGCGCCCTGGCGGGTCTGCAGAACGAAGCCCGCCTTCCTCACAGCGTTGGATGCGCCGTCGAACACGGCCTTTTCGCGCCCCTCCTGACCGAAAATTCGGATCAGCCGTCCGGCGTGAACGAGATGCAGCATTCGGCTGGCAAGTTCGCTGTTGGAAGATGCGACCTTGCGGCTCGGCATCTTCAGGCTGGCGGAGAGGCCGGCATGCGCCGCCTGGACGAGGATAAGGCCGAGCGCGACGCAGAGCGTCATTTGCCACGACAGCAGCAGCAGAAAGGCCAGCAGAATGATCGCCGCCGATGCATTCACGATCGCCGCAAGCACCGTCTGTATCGCATCCGAGGCCCGCCAGGATTCGTTGGAGATGATGTTGAGCAGCCGGCCCGGGCTTTCCTGCAGGAAGAATGGATATCCGATCTTCAGGAGCTGATCGGCGAGCGCGCCGCGGATCGCATGACCGGCCTTGCCGTGTATGAAGTTGGTAAGCGCCGCATTGGCGAAGGCGAGAATGTTCTTCAAGGTGATCAGCGCCAGAATGCAGGCGGCGATGGCCATCATCCGCTGCCGGTCGTCCAGACCTGACCCGGCCTGCTGGAAGAGCGCGGAAAATCCGCTCAGTCCCGTCGAGGCTCTTTCGCCGCCAATGATGCCGAGCATCGGAATGATGAGGCCGATGCCGGTACCCTCGAGCACGGCGCCGATCAGGCCAAGGACGACGACAACAGGCAGCAGCCGGATCTGCCGGCCAAGCGCCTGTCGCAGGAGTTGCAGGCCCGGCAGGAGGAGTTTCAGCATGGCGGATCTCACCTCAACGAACGGGTTGTCTGCTTGATCTGGTTCAGTTCCGGCTGTCGGCGGCGTCCCGTCATGGCGCATCGTGCGAATTCCAACGCGCCCAGCAAATTCATGGACACGATCGGCCAATGAGACAAGGACACTTCCGGATCAAAGCGCGGCCCGCCCCATAATTCCCGCCAAGCCGAGCGGAAAGTCCAGCAGAAATGACGCAGGAGCCACGGCGCGCTGAGCAGATGCTTCAGACAGAGGCCGCCGTTCCCGAGGCTGTAGTTGCGGTGAAGCCGTTCGATCGCCTCGCGTGTGTTGCGTCCGTGATAATGCAGCACGTTCATGTCGGGAACATATTCGATCGGGATGCCGAGCCGAAAGGCGCGGACGAGATAGTCGGTGTCCTCGGCCGATTGCAAGGCGCTGCCGGCGCCGAAGCGCTCGTCGAAGCGGCCGACGCGTTGGGCGACTTCCCGGTGCATCGTCATGTTGCACCCCAGGATGAAGCCGCCCGGATGGACATCGGGCGTAAAGCGGGCCGGTTCCGGCGATCGCTTGATCGTAAATGGCAGATCGAGCGCATTGCCGAGTTCGACACGCCCGCCCCGGATGACGAGGCGCTCTCCGCCCGCGTAATGCTGCTCCAGGTCCCGCAGATAGTGCAGGTCCACTTCGCAATCGTCGTCGATGAAGATCAGGATGCGTCCGCGAGACCGCTCCATCCCCGCATTGCGGGCGGCCGCCAAACCGCGGCGGCGTTCCACCACCTGTATGATCGCGATGCTCGACGTGGCGGCGATCTGGGCCAGCCGCTCGGCGGTATCGTCGGTCGAGCCATTGTCGACCACCACCAGTTCGCTTGTCATCGAGCCATGCGCACGACTGGCCGCTTCGATCGATCGGATGCAGGCCTCGAGCGCCTGGGCGCGGTTGCGGGTGCAGACGATGAAACTCGCCGCCGGAGCCCGTCCGAAGGAGGGACGAGGGGGCATTGCCGCCCTCCGCGTACGCTCTCTCGGGATGTCAGAGTTCTCGCCGGCCATGTCAGGCGAGCCCCTGCAGCGGCAGCACGCTGCTTGCCGGCACCGATTGCCGATATCTTGCCAGGGCGTCGAGGCGCAGGCTCGCATCGCTCCAAAGGCGGCTGCACCAGGGCGCATAGGTGGCGGCGCGAAGTCCATAGCGCTCGCGACGCCTTATCGTATGCCATTTGCCTGTCTGTGTGAGGAACTGATGGGTCAATGCGGGCTGCTTCTCGTCCGCGATGAGCTGGTAGAGGAAATAGAAGAAGCACATCAGCCCTTCCTGATGGCTTGCGGAGGCCCGCATGCCGCGCGCGGCGATCTGTCCTTCGATGGAGAGGAGACAGTCGGCGGCACGTGAAACCGTATCCGGCGTCACCGCCGCACCGATATCGTTCAGGGCATGGGAGCTGTCGATCAGACCTTCCCGCTGGAGATTTTCCGCAGCGATCGCCAGATGCGTGCGGCGCATCGGCCGCTTGTGCTTGTTGGTGACGCTTTTGTCGTGAACGCGGTAGGCAACGAGGCTGTCGTCGATCATGGCGGCGGGGAATTTACGGGTGATCCGACGGAACAGATCGAAATCCTCCGCATGCACATAGCTTGCATCGTAGGTCAGCATCTCGTCCGGAATGACATTGCGGTTATACATCACGGTCGAATGCATGAAGACGGTGTAAAACATCGACAGCACGTGCCAGTCGGCCGACTGATGGATCGGATTGGGCGTGCCGCGCACGACGCGATTGCCGATGAGCCGGTCGATGCCGGTGCCGCTGATCGCAAGCTCCGGCCGCTCCCGAAACAGGGCGATCTGGCGTGAAAAACGGCTGGGATAGGCAATGTCGTCGGCATCCATCCGGGCGATGAAATCGCCTTCCGCCATGATCATACCTTCGTTGAGCGTCGCAATGAGCCCGCGGTTTTCACGCGAGACGAGGCGAATGCGGTCGTCGGCCGCCTGATACCGTTGCAGGATGTCCAGCGAGCGGTCAGTGGAACCATCGTCGATGGCGATGACATCCAGGCGCTTGTGATCCTGTCGCAGGATGCTCTCGACGGCTGCGGCGAGATAGGGTTCGCCGTTATAAACGGGCAGCAGAACGGAAATCAGTGGAACGGACATTCTTCAGCTCGCGCAACTATTGCAGATCAGAGGTTTGGACGGCGTCGCCGCGATCGTGGCACTCACGGCGATAGAGCGCCGTTTCGTATATTTTCGTACCGGGCCGCTGTTCCCATAGTTCGCCGATCGGGGCAGCCGGCGGATGGCTGCGGGCGACATAGGGAAAATGGCGTTTGAGGCCATTCAGCGGCTTTTCGAAAAGGCGCCAGGAGATCGAAGCCAGAGCCAGGGTCGCGACACTTCCGACGATCAGGCGGCCGAAGCCCTGTTCCGAGACGTTGACCGGAATCCAGGCTTGAGCCTTGACGATCAGCGAAAGGATGATCGGATGGAAGAGGTAGATGCCGTAACTGATCCGCCCGGTGGCCGCCATCGGCGAGGATTCGAGCAGCCGGCCGAAACCGGATCGAAAGCCCGAAGATGCGCCGCCCACCAGCATGGCCAGCGGCACAAGCGGAAAAACCTCCGAACCGATCCAGATGAACCAGTCGAGAACAGGCGTTATCGGATCCGGCCTCAGCCATAGCGCGACAGCGGCGGCGGCTGCCAACGGCATCCAGCCCAGCCGCATCCATTGTGGCCAGACTTGTGTCCTTTCACGATAGGCTGCGAGCAGGGCGCCGCCCGCCAGCGCATCCATCGAGGCCGAAGGAAGCAGGTCGCGCATCAGGGAGGGCGTTCCCGTCAGCGGCCAATAGAGGCGATAGGCGAGCGAGCAGGCAATGACGGCAATACAGAGACGCCCGATCATCCGGCGCGGTGCCAGCAGGATTGCCAGCGGCCAGACGATATAGAATTGTTCCTCGATGCTGAGGCTCCAGGTATGGCATAGGACCCAGGGTGTCCATTCGCCGCGCAGGGCATACCAGTAATTTGCCAGATAGAGCGCATGCCATTTCAGGCTGCCGCCGCGAGCCCCCTCGAGATTGACGAACCACACGAACACCAGGACCGCGAAATATGGGGGAAATATGCGCAGCGCGCGGCGGATGTAGAATGCTTTCAGCGCTGTGGCCGGCTGGTAGCGGGCATCGGTTCGTGCTTCCAACAACAGGCGCGTGATCAGGAAACCGCTGAGCACGAAAAAGAGACGAACGCCGAGATGGCCCCAGATGGAGCCATCGGCCGCGAAAAAATGTGCATAGAGCACCATTGCAACGGCAATGGTTCTCAGGCCATCCAATTGGCGGTCGCGTATATTCGGCATAGACACCCCCGGCTTTCAGCCTATTTCGGACCCCTCATTGACGGCGCCAGCTCCCCGATATTCTGCCGCTTGCAGCTGCTGTTCTTCTTTACGCACCGCATGGACCGATAAGCTTGCCAGGCGACCCTTCGAGGCTTCCGGATGGAATCCGGCCAAACTGAGGCACTTCCGGGCTGATCAGGCGGTGGTTGATCACGTGTTTGAAACAAACGGTCCTGTTTCTCAAAACACAGAAATATCGCCGCTCGCGCGGCCCGAGATTTTCGTCGTTCATCAGGCAAGTCCGTCCGCTTGCATCACAGGCGGATCAGGGGCCGCAACGTAATGTCGGGCGTGCCTCCGATTGGTCAACCCTTTGCTTATATTATGCAATTATCGAATGATTTCAGAGCCGTGAAACATCCATTGGCTGTGGCATCCAGCATATTTTTCGCGCGGCTTCGCGTTGCGACTGCAACGGCAACGGGTTACCGATTGCAAGAATTGCTGGTCGGATGTTCCCGTTACCGTTCGAACGGTTCGCCGAGGGAGGCGACGCCATTGAGCTTCAGCAGGCGGCGATCCGCCGAGATGATGCCGAGGACGATGATCGTCACCAGATAGGGCAGGCATGCTAGCAGCTGCGAGGAAACGGCAAGGCCGCTTGCCTGGGCGGCAAGCCCCATCAGCGATACCGCGCCAAACAGGCAGGCGCCTAAGAAAATCCTTGATGTCAGCCAGGTTCCAAAGACTACGAGAGCAATGGCAATCCAGCCACGGCCGGCGATCATGCCGTCGGCCCACAGCGGCGTGTAGATCGTTGCGGCATAGGCGCCGGCAAAGCCCGCCATCATGCCGCCGAACGTAACCGCGGCGAAACGGATCGCGATGATGGGATAGCCGATGGCATGGGCGGCTTTCGGATTTTCGCCGACGGCGCGCAGGATGAGGCCGATCTTGCTGTAGGCAAACAGCGCCCAGATGCCGAAGGTGACGATAAGGGAGATCCAGACGACGATATCCTGATTGAAAAGGCCACCGACGACCGGAATTTGCGAGAGCCCGGGAATCGCGATCTTCGGCAATGTGGTGACGGTCAGGCTTTCATAGCTTTTGCCGAACAGCGCCGAAAGGCCTTGGCCGAGAATGCCGAGCGCAAGGCCGGCCGCGACCTGATTTGCGTTGAAGCCGAGAACGATACCGGCAAAAATCATGGAAAGCAGAGCGCTTCCAAGACCGGCCGCAAGGAAAGCCAGAAAATGGCCGCCGCCGTGATAAACGATAATAAACGCGATGACGGCACCCAGCGCCATCAAGCCTTCGACGCCGAGATTGAGAACGCCGGCACGCTCGACGACAAGCTCACCTAAAGCCGCCAGCAGAAACGGCGTTGCGGCTGCCAGCATGCCGGCAAGAATGAACTCGACGGCACTCATGATGCGCTCCGGGCGGAGATAGGGCGCCACACGATGCGATAGCGCACGAAAGCCGCGGCGATGAGATAAATGAGGAGCAGACTGCCCTGGAATACGCGGACGGCCGCGATGGGCAGATTGGCTGAGACCATGGCATTGTCGCCGCCGATATAGAGCGCTGCCATAACGATTGAGGAAATGACGATGCCGATCGGGTTGAGGCCGCCAAGATAGGCAACAATGATTGCCGCGTAGCCATATCCGGTCGAGATGGAGCGCTGCAGCTGGCCAAGCGGACCGGCAACCTCGGCGGCACCGGCAAGACCGGCCGCCGCGCCACCGATGATCAGCGAGAGCCAAATTGCCCAGCTCTGCTTGAAGCCGGCATAGCTCGCCGCCCGGGGAGCCAGTCCGCCAACCTGCAATTTGTATCCGGCGAAGCTTTTCTGCATGAAGATCCATGCTGCGATCGACAGACCAGCAGCGAGGAGAAGCGAGACGTTGACACGCGTCCCCTCGAACAGGATCGGCACCATGGCATCGTATTGGAACATGACCGACTGCGGGAAATTGAAGCCGTTCGGATCCTTCCACGGGCCGAGAAGCAGATAATTGAGCAATTGCGCTGCAACGAAGCTCAGCATCAGCGAAACAAGGATTTCGTTGGCGTTGAGCCTGACGCGCCAGAAGGCGGTGAGCGACGCCCATAGCGCGCCGCCAATGGTGCCGAAGAGCAACATCGTCGGCCAGATCCATTGACCCGTCGCCTGCGGCATCAAGATGGGTATGGCGGAGGCAAAGATTGCGCCGAGAATGAATTGGCCCTCGGCCCCGATGTTGAAGACCTTGGCCCGAAAGCCGATCGCCAGGCCCTGTGCGATCAGAAGCAGGGGGCTGGTCTTCAGCAAGACTTCGGAGAAAGAGGCCCAGGAGAAAAACGGTTCGATCAGCATGGCATAGATCACCGCCGCCGGATCACGCCCCATGACGACATAGAGGCCGAGATTAAGAGCGATGGTGACGATGAGGGCGATCGGCGGCGCGAGCAGCTTCGCGGTGAACGAAGCCCGTTCCCGGCGAACGAAGGTGGGCAGGGCGGCGGAGAAGGAACTGCTCATGCGGATAGCTTTTCCCGTTGGGGCTGTGCGCCGATCATGTATCGACCGATCTCTTCCGGTCGGGTGTCGCGTGTGACGAGCGGCGGGCTCAGCGTGCCGTGGTAAAGGACCTGGATGAAGTCGCTGAGCTCGAACAATTCCTCGAGTTCTTCAGATACGACGAGAATGGCCATGCCCTGATTGCGCAGCTCGATCAGCCGCTTGCGAATGGCGGATGCCGCGCCGACATCGACGCCCCAGGTTGGCTGGGCAAGGAAGAGCAGTTTCGGCGCCAGCATGATTTCGCGCCCGACGATGAACTTCTGCAGATTTCCCCCGGAAAGCGAGCCGGCTTCCGCTTCCGGGCCGCGCGTGCGCACGTCATAGCCTTGAATGCACTCAGTTGCGAAGGCGGTGGCCTTGGCGCTGTCGAGGAGACCATGTCGCTCGAGCTTTAAGGGATGGGCCGTCAGCAGGCCATTGAGCGTCAGCGACATTTCGGGGACTGCGCCGTGCCCGAGCCGGTCTTCCGGGACGAAGGCAAAGCCCAGTTTTCGGCGGCTGGCGGCGTCGAGGCTGCCGACATCCCGTCCCATCATGAAGATCTGGTCGCGCTTGTCGCGGGGCAGGATCGTTTCCCCCGAAATCAGCGCGGCAAGTTCCTTTTGTCCATTCCCGGAAATGCCGGCAATGCCGAGAATCTCGCCGCTGCGCACACTCAGGCTGATGGTTGAGAGCGGCATTCCGAAAGGATCGTCCGGTCGATAGTCGAGGCCGATGATCTCCAGGCGCTTTTCACCCTCGGCAAGAGGCAATGCGGGTATCGGCTCCGGCATGTCGCGGCCGATCATCATGCGGGCGAGATCATGGGCATCATGCTCGCGCGGATCGACATGTCCGGTCACGCGTCCGCCGCGCAGGATGGTGGCACGGTCGCATAGGGATTGGATCTCCTCCAGCTTGTGCGAGATGAAGAGGATCGACACGCCGCCGTCGCGCAGCCGGCGCAGCGTGTCGAACAGCTTCTCGACAGCCTGCGGTGGCAGAACCGATGTCGGCTCGTCGAGGATCAGCAGTTTCGGATCGGTCATCAGGCACCGGATGATTTCCACCCGCTGCCGCTCGCCGACCGACAGTTCATGCACATGCGCCAGCGGATCGACTTCAAGTCCGAATTCATCACCCAGGCTACGGATGCGCTCAGCAAGTTCCGCCCTTCGGCCTGATACGATCAGGCGGATGTTTTCGACCACTGTCAGGCTCTCGAACAGCGAAAAGTGCTGAAAGACCATCCCGATGCCGGTACGCCTCGCCTCCGCGGGGGAGGCAAGGCTGAGGGGCTGTCCATGCCAGGCGACGGTCCCGTCGTCCGGTTGTTCGACACCGTAGATCAGCTTCATCAGGGTCGATTTGCCGGCGCCGTTTTCTCCGAGGATGGCATGGATCGAGCCGGGGGCCACGTCCAGATCGATATTCTGGTTGGCATGGACCTGGCCGTAGCTTTTGGAGATGCCGCGCAGCGACAGCAGCGGGATGGTCATGACCGGCTTACTTCGGCAAAGGCGTCTTCACACCTTTGACATGCCAGTCCATTGCGACGATCTGGGCATCCGCCAATGTCGCGCCCGATGCCGCACCCTCGCTGCCATCGGCCTTGGTGATCGGGCCGGTGAAGGGCGAAAAGCCGCCGCTGGCGATCTTTCCTTCGACTTGCTTGATCTTCGCCATGGTGTCGGCCGGGATCGCCGGGCTCCAATCGACGACTTCGACGACCTTGTCGGCGACGCCGAGGAAGGCGTTGGTGCCTTTGAACGTGCCGGCGATATGGGCATCGACCGATGCCTTGAAGAAGGGCGACCAGTCCGTGGAGATGCAGCCGAGATAGGTTTTCGGCGCATATTTCTTCATCGAGGAATTCAGGTTGAAGGCATAAACGCCGGCTGCCTCGCAGGCTGATATGACCGAGGGCGTATCCTGGGCGTTCGAGAAGATCACGTCGCAGCCCTGCGAGATCAATGCCTTGGCTGCTTCCTGCTCCTTGGCCGGATCGAACCAGGAATTGACCCAGACGACCGATACCTCGATGTCGGGCCTCACGGCTTGGGCGCCGAGCGTGAAGGCATTGATCGATGTGATCAGTTCGGGAATGGCGAAGGCGGAAACCGAACCGAGCTTGCCCGTCTTGGAAACGGCGGCCGCAGCCATGCCGAGCAGGTAGGTTCCTTGGAAATACTTGGCGGCAAAGGGCGAGAAATTCGGCGCGACCTGGAAGCCGGAAGCGTGCAGGACGGTCACCTTCGGGTTGCGGTGGGCAATCTGAAGTGCGCCGTTCTGGTAGCCGAAGGAGCCGGCGATCAGGAAATGGTTTCCGTCAGCGACCGTCTTGTTCATGATGCGGTCCGCATCCGGGCCTTCGGCGATGTTCTCGATCACCGTTACCTTGACCTTGTCGCCATAGGCAGCCTTGATCGGATCGAGCCCGGCAGCCAGCGCATGCCCCCAGCCGACATCGCCGATCGGCGAGGGCACGACGAGCGTGATGCCGAGCGGTTCGTTTGCGGCAAAGGCGGAGCGGCCGGTGAAAGCCGTTGCGAGGCCTGCGACAGCCACGCTCTTCATCAATGTTCTGCGGGTCAGATTCTTCTGCATCCCAGTTCCCCTTTTTGGTTTTTCAGAATTCTACTGTTGCAAGCGTCGCTTCGGCCTCAGCAAATAGCGCGGCCTCATCCAGTCCGGTGAATTCACCGCCCTGCCAGACGATACGTCCGTTGATCATGGTCAGATCGGTGGGCATGCCGATCCCGACCTTGGCAATCAGACTCAGCGGGTCATGCCGTGTCCCGACATAATCCATCCGTCGCGTATCGATTGCGAAGAGGTCGGCGGCCATGCCAGGGGCAAGACGGCCGATGTCCGTGCGCCCGAGCAGGCTTGCTCCTCCACTTGTCGCATATTGCAGAAAATCGAGCGGAGCGGGAACGGTGTGCTGACGCGTCGAGGCCGTCAGGCACTGCAGCATGTAGGCGGAATGGATGCAGTGCATGAGGTTCGAATTGTCGTTCGATGCGGCTCCGTCGCAGCCAAGGCCGATACGCAGTCCGAAGGCCTGCATTGCCGGGATATCGGTTACTTCGGCACCGACCAGATAGACCGGCTCTGGGCAGTGGGAGACACCCGTGCCACTCGCTGCCATCTTGCGCAACTCGTCATGCGTCAGCTCCCAGCAATGGGCATAAAAGGTATCGGGGCCTGCAAAACCCAATTCGGCGCAATAGTCGACCGTACGCATGCCATGCCGCGCCTCGATGATGGGGCTTTCGCCTTCGCCGACATGCGTGTGCAGCTGCACGCCGCGATCCCGCGCCAGTGCGACCGACTCGACGAAGGTTTCGCGATAGCAATTGACCGGCTGGCAAGGTGCGACCACCACCTGGCGCATGCTGAAGGGGCCGGCATCGTGATAACTGTCGATCAGCCGCGCGCAATCGGCGATGAACTCATCCGTGGTTTCGAGCATGGCGTCCGGGATCGTCGATCCCTCGGATTTCGGCAGGGTATTGCCGCCGCGGCCGGCGTGAAAGCGCATGCCCAGAAGGTCGGCCGCCTCGAACTGGCGATCGATCAGGCGTTTTCCCGCATGGCGGGGAAAGCAATATTGATGGTCGAAGGCGGTGGTGCATCCGTGCTTGATCATCTCCGCCATGGCTGTGACCGAGGAATGATAAAAGCAGTCCTCCGTCAGTCGCGAGAAGATCGGATAGATCCGGTCGAGCCATTCGATGACGGAAAGCTTCGTCCAGTCGAGGTCGGCCCGATTGCGCACGAAGCACTGAAAGAAGTGGTGATGGGTGTTGACGAGCCCCGGATAGACGAACCAGCCGGATGCGTCCTGGACGATGGTGCCCTCGGGCAACGGGTTCAGTGACAGGTTTTCGCCGATCGCCTGGATCGCCGGACCCTTGGTGAGCAGGTCGACGTTGCGGCGGACACTCGGTCCATTGCCCTCATCGACGATCACAGCGGCGCAATTCTTCAGGAGATAACCGGTCATTCCATCATGTCTCCCCTGCCGGATGAGGGTCGGGTTTCAGCTCGTGCAGGCGGTGAATGCCGGGCATTTCGATGAAACCGGGCAGGCTGCGGATGGCGCGCATCCAGAGCCGGATCAAGGGATAGGGGTCGAGCGAGATGCCACCGTCGGGCGCAAGCGCCACATAGGGGAAGCAGGCAATGTCGGCGATCGTCGGCCGGCTTGCCGCAAGGAATTGCATGCCGCGCTCTCCCTGTTCGAAGAGGCCGGCTTCGAGCTCACGCAGGGCCGCAATCCCCTGGGCCTGCAATGCCTTGATATCTCCCGGTCGCAGCAGCATCTCGTGGAGCCGCGCGCCGCCAAGATTGGCCGTCAGACGATGCGAGAAGGAGAGCCATTGCTGCACGCGTGCCGTCTCCTGCGGCGAACCCTGGCCAAGCCATTCCGGCGCACCATCGGCAGCGAGATAGGCAAGCATCGCCGAGGATTCGGTGAGCACGAGATCGCCATCTTCAAGGATCGGGATCGATCCCGCCGGATTGAGCGCCAGAAGCTCTTGCCCGCGATGCTCCGCACCGGGATGGAAATCGACCGACCGGATTTCGAGCTTGATGCCTAGGATGGCGGCCATCAGCCGTACCTTGTAGCAGCTTGGCGATAAAATATAGTCGTAGAGTTTCATTGTGCGACCAACTGTGCGCCGTAGGTATAGTTATGGCGCTTGAGCCATCGCCGGTAGGCGACCGAGGTGAGATCGGCCCTTGTCGGAATCTCCATGCCGGGATCAAGCGGAAGAAGCGTGGGTATCTGGTTTTCGAGGATCGAGCGATCCTGTAGGAAGATCGTCTGTTGAAAGTGAATGAGGTCGGTCATCGGCGTATCGTCGTCGAAGAGCGCCATCCACGGCCAGACATCGCACACGTCTTCGGCAAGAGGCTGAACGAACAAGGTGATGACATCCCATTCGCCTGGTCGCGGAGGACAGGTCTTGTAGAGCACCGAACAGGTCGGTGCCGGCACGCGGTACATATATTCGGTCGTAATGCCGCCGGACGCCGATTTTGCAGCCTGCGGCTGGTAGAACTTCACCTGCGTCGCCCAAACTTCATCCTCGTTCTCGCGGATCTCGACCTTGTAATTTTCGACCTCCGTATGCGGTTCCGCACCGAGGATGTCGGTGTGGACGAAGGGAAAATGCGCGATGTCGAGAAAGTTCTCGACGGCGCGAAGCGGCGAGCAGCGCACGCGGACCACGCCGACATGGACGAAACGGCGGCCCGGCTGATCGGCCTCCGGAATGGCAAAAAGCTCCTTGTCCGGCTTTCCGAGGGAAGACCAGACATGGCCATACCGGACGCGGACGGGGAGGGTGCGGCCATTGTCCGTCACCACCCGCGCATTCCCATCGCGATCACGCGCAACCTCGATGGCCTCGCCCATCAGATAGGTCTTGTTTCCCTTTTCGCTGAGTTGGCTGAAGAGGCCGACTGGATACCATTCGTCGATCATTGCGCCGCCTTTCATTCCGCATCCTCCCTGTGGCGCTCTTCCGCCCGGCGGCGAAGGGTTTCGGCAATGCGGGACGCCGTCAGGCGGTCTGCAGGGCTGCGGTCCCGTTCGATCAGGAGATGAACGAGCGTGCACTTTTCCTGGGGTGCCAGCAGCAGCCGGATCCACGGGAATTCAGTGAGGCGGATTAGCCCGTTCGCATCGATCTCTGCTCCTGCCGCGCCCTCGATCGCCGTAACGTCCGCTTCCACGGTTAAAGAGCGTAGCGGTATGAACGCGTCGAGTTGCGGAGGCTGGGTCGCCTGATGTCCGGCAGCTACCCATAAAATGCCGTTCGATTCTTCGACGCGCTGGACGGCGACGCGGACGGTTTCGGGAGGGACCAGATCGGGATGGGCCGGAATGCGGATGCATCCGCCCGATGGGGAATAGCTCCATCCATGATAGATACAGGACAGCGCCTCGCCACGGACGAAACCATGCGACAATCGCATTCCGCGATGGGGACAGCGGTCCGAGGATGCGGTTGCGCGGCCAGACTGACTGCGCCACAGGGCAATTGAGCCGGCCGATGTCCAGGCCGGTATGACGGTTCCTGGCGGTAGATCAAAGGAAAGGGCGACTGGCGCCCAGGACCCGGCCCCATCAAATGGCATAGCCTTAACTCTCTTAATTTCATCAATGACTTAACGTCACCGGTCATAGGCAGGCGCCGATCCCTGCATCCCCACGGCCATCAGAAACTTGCATAAACAATTCGCATTGGCAACATTGATTAAATAAAAGGCAGTAGATCAGGAGTTCCTAAGATGCGGTACTTCGTGACCATCCACGACACTGCGCTGGATTTCCTCCACCCAGACATCGATCGGACCGAGCGAGCAGCCCATTTCCAGCATATCGATCAATTCCACGGGGCCGGCGACCTCAAGCTCGATCCTATCAGTGCCGGAATCGAAGAATGTCTGAGCAAGTCCGAGCTTATTGGCGTGGCGCTGGATCCACGGGACGAACGAGGTCGAGCTGACGTCGCCCAGGATCGTCATGCGTTCTCGAACGTCACCCTGCCGCGCCTGCATCCGTAAATGTCCTCGTTTCAATTGGTCTGACTTGATAGCCGTGTGGCGAATTTTTGAAAGGTCAAATTTAGTCGATAAGACCATTCTTCGGCGTTGCCAGCATTCAAGTCAAATCCCCGGCTCTGTGTTCAGCCGGCGCATCTTGCGCCGTCCAACGGAAACGGCAAAGAGAATGTTCCTATGCGCGACGCAGCCGCGTCTTGACGGTTCCCGATTTGATGCCGAGATGTGACGCGGCCTCCTCGGTGCTCATTCCCTCGATGTCCCGCGGCACGAAGATCGCGTGGAATTCATCTTCTGATTGCCCGACGCCGGCCGGTGACCGCGGCGTCTGCGAATCCCTGAGCCTGCAACGGAAGGCGGGATTTTTCAGCTTTACGTCAGTTCATAAGCCTATTTGCTAAAAAGCGACACGTTGCGGCTGTATGCGCGTATCGTCAGACTTGGAGAATTGATTTTGAATCTTGTTCTTAGGCGCTCGTCTTCCACGACGCCCGTCCACGGATATGAGCCCAGCAGCCTCACCTATCGCCGCGATATCGATGGCCTGCGAGCTCTAGCGATCATTCCGGTCGTTCTCTATCACGCGGGCATTCCCGGTTTCAGCGGCGGCTTCGTTGGCGTCGACGTATTTTTCGTCATCTCGGGCTTTCTGATGGCGTCGTTGATTTCGAACGAGATCGCTCGAGGCGAATTCAGTCTGGTGCGGTTCTATGAGCGCCGCATCCGTCGGATTTTCCCGGCGCTGTTTGCGGTCCTGGCTGCCTCTTTCATCGCGGCGTGGTGGCTGCTGATGCCGGCCGAATTCGCCTATTTCGCGCGCAGCCTGAAGGCGGCGGCCCTCTTCACATCGAATATCCAGTTCGAGAAGGAAAGTGGTTACTTCGATATCGGCGCGCAGATGAAGCCGCTGCTGCACACCTGGTCGCTTGCCGTCGAAGAGCAGTTTTATATTCTTTTCCCGCTGCTGCTGATCGTCGTCACCCGGTTTGCCCGGCGGCATGCCACGCTGATTTTGGCGGGATTGCTGGTCGTTTCGTTTGTGGCGAGCACCTGGACGTTGTTCCAGTCTCAAGCCGAGGCATTCTATCTGCTTCAGTTTCGCGCCTGGGAGCTTCTTCTCGGCGCACTGCTGGCCTTCGGTGTCATACCGATGCCGAAGGCGCCCGAGATGCGGGCGGGATTGGCGGCTGCGGGCGTCCTTCTGATCGCCATTGCCATATTCGGCTTCAGCGACAAGACCCTATTTCCGGGTCCGGCGGCGCTGCTGCCCTGTCTTGGCGCGGCACTGGTCATCCATGCGCGTGCTGAACGAGGGGCGGCGAGCCGCCTTCTGCGATCCAGACCGATGGTCTTTGCAGGGCTAATCTCCTATTCCCTTTATCTGTGGCACTGGCCGATCATCGTCTTCAGCCGCGAGATGACCGGACGGGAGCTTTCCCTGTTGCAAAGTGGTGCGATCGTTGCGGCGTCGCTTGCCGCCGCCGTCATCTCATGGCGCTTCATCGAACAGCCGTTTCGCGGGCGCGGCAGCCTAATGAAGCGCTTGCCGCTCTTTGCCGGCGCGGTGATAGTCGTGATTGTCGCTACCGGGCTCGGAGACTATGTCGCACATCATGGCGGCGTCCCGGATCGGCTGTCGGCGGATGTGCGGAAGGTCTATGCTTCCACCTACGATCAGAGCCGTTTCAGCCTGCCGCCGTGTTTCGCCGATTCCGATGCGACGGCGCCGTCCGAGGCAGATATCCGCGCCGGCAAGCTTTGTCTGCTCGGCCCAGAAGGTTCGGGCAAGCCATCCTTCCTTGTATGGGGAGACTCCCATTCCGGGGCCATGGCTCCTGCCATCGATGCCGCCGCGGCCCAAGTCGGCATCACCGGCCTGTTCGCGGGACATGCGTCGTGTCCGCCGTTGCCGGGAGTTCAGCTCACGGCGCGCGGCGATACCGAGCGCTGCGGCAAGTTCAATGGGGCCGTGCGGGATCTGATCGCGTCGCAGCACGTTCCGCTGGTCTTCCTGGCCGCCTATTGGCCCAAATATGTTCATGACGCCGAAATGCCGAACCAGGGTCCGTATTTCGATCCATCGGTGCCGCCGCCGCTGGAGGATCGATCCGCTTCGATCGTCCAAACGCTGGATGATCTGCTGGCTGATTTGACCAGGCAGGGAACCAAAGTCGTGCTGATCTCGGATGTTCCCGAGATGGGGCGCTATATGCCGGAGGCCGTCGCCAAGGCGATGATACAAGGCACATCGACGGATCTCGCGCCGCCATTGGACTATATCGAGAAGCGGCAGGCGCTCCCGCACGCGATCCTGAGCCGTCTTGCCGCGAAATACGGCGCGACGATCATCGATCCGCTGCCTTCCATCTGCAGCAACGGCCGTTGCGATGCTGTGCGAAACGGCCTGCCGCTGTACAAGGACGCCGACCACCTTGCAGCGACTTTCGCGGCGACCTTAAGTCCGCTCTATGTTCCAGCTCTGTCCGAGCTTCGTCGATCGCTGACAACGGCTAGCGCCGAGACCAGCGCCGGTCATTGATCGTCCTCATCATGCATCATCGTCCAGGCTGAGCGGCGGGCGGGTTTCTACGGCTGGGCGGTTTGGTGCTCGTTGCGTGCGGCGCTCCACACCTCGCGGGCGGCATCGGCATTCATCGCGGCGATCGCCAGCCCGACGATGAGGTCAGGCCAGGCGGAACGCCAGACAAAGGCTGTCACAAGACCCGCGGCAATGATGGCGATGTTTGCAAGAGCATCATTGCGGGCGGACAGAAACGCCGCGCGTGTAAGGCTGCCGCCATGGTGACGGTAGCGGGTGAGCATCACCGCGCAGGAAAGATTGACAACAAGCGCGCCCAGGCCCGTCAATGTCAGCGGCAGCGGATCGGGTGCGACGGGGGTCATGAACTTCTGCCAGGCGGTCCACACGGTGGCGAGCCCCGGAACCAGCAATATGCCGGCGAGCGCCATGCCGAGGCGGGCACGATTGCGGGCGCTCCAGCCGAGCGCGATGGCGATCAGCAGATTGACGGAGGCGTCTTCAAGAAAGTCGACACTGTCGGCCAATAGAGAGACTGAGCCGATCGACAATGCCACCAGGAATTCAACGCCGAAATAGCCGAGATTGAGAAGTGCCACATAGATGACGGTACGTTTCAGGCCCTCTCCCATGAGCGAAATCATTACCAGTCCTTCGTCTCCGTGGGCTTGGCGGTATTGTTTCTATCCGTATTCAACCATCGGCCTCGACGGAGGTAAAGGGGCGAAAGAATCCAGTCGGCTGCAGGATCGAGCTGGCGATATTGGCAACGATCTGGCCCGGCGCCTCGCTCTTTGCCCTAGCCTCCTTCCAGGCTGGATCAGCCAGGAATTCCCCCCATTTCCGCTCGCGCTCCTCCAGGGATTGCCATTCGAGGAAATAGATGAGGTCATAGCTGGAAGGCCCGATCATCGTCGTCCAGAAACCGAGGGGGCGGATGCCGAGCCGGTCCCAGATCGCCAGCGTCGCCGTTTCGAAACGCTCCTGGAGCGCTGGCAGCTTGCCGGGCAAGCAAGTATAGATGCGCATTTCATGGATCATTAAAAATCCTCATCGAGTGAATTCAGAACAGGCCGAGCCTGTCCCTGAGAGCCCGATACCTGGGCTGCTATTGCTCGATATGAGCATAACCGAGGCGCGCTTCGTTTTTCAAGTGATTTGACGGACCGGGAATGGGCATTGACCAGATCCTCTAATCCACCGGCAAGCAGTGGTGGGCGACCGAGGGCGACGAATATGCGCTCGGTCGCGAAGGAAGACCGGCGCCTTGAGGTGCCGGGCAGCCTGATACGGGACGCCGGTTCGTGTGGATTTATGACCGGACCTTCCATCCGGCGAGCGCTTCAGAATGCTGGAAACCCGGATCAGCGTCGGCGGCATCTTTCAGGTGAAGCGCAAAAGCTGATGCTCCCGGATCGCCCAGCTCCGCGCGCAGTTGCATGGTCGGGATATGATAATCCCCGCCATTTTGACGCCGGTAAGGAATAGGACGCGTTGTCTCAAGGGTTCGCAGCCGGTCGCGCAGACTTTCGGCGGCGGCTTCGAAGCGCGTTTCGTTGAAGCGATCGGTACTATAGGTCACGAAAGGCGGCAGTACGTCATAGCCCGGATAATAAAGGATGCCGTGGTTGATCGGGAACAGCAGGTCATCGATGGAGCCGTTGACGCCGCGCGGCGAATAATGTTCCTGCCAACCGCCTGCCGTCACCATCAACATGGCACGCTTGCCGACCAGCGTTCCCTCGCCATAGCGATCACCCCAGCGCTTGTCGCTGTGTTCGCCGACACCATAGGCGAAGCCGTATGCGAACACGCGATCGACCCAGCCTTTCAAGATAGCGGGCATGGTGAACCACCAGAGCGGAAACTGGAGGATCAATGTATCGGCCCAGAGAAGTTTCTCGATCTCTGCCTTGACATCGTCCGTGAGCGTGTCGCTGTCGAAAGCATGTTTGGAGGCCGCAACCGGCAGAAGCCGGTCGTCGGGAGCCAAAGAAGGAAAGTCGGCGCGATCGATCTCGGATTTCCACCGCATGGCATAGAGATCGGAAACCTGAACCGTATGTCCGGCTGCTTCCAGCTCTTGGACGGCGACGTCGCGGAGCGATGCCGAAAGGGATTTCGGTTCTGGGTGGGCGAAAACGATGAGCACATTCATGACGAACACCTGCTTGTTGGCGATAGTTTCATCCCAAGATAGACCATGCCAGACTAATGCGTTATATGGAGGGAATGGATAGGATAATGCCGAATAATGGATAGATCAGACATTACGCTCGAACGCATCCGCAGCTTCGTTCGCGTCGCCGAGCGCGGGAACCTGTCGGTCGTGGCGCGCGAGCTGAACGTCGGCCAGTCGAGCATCACGCGGCATGTGCGCGAGCTTGAGGATGCCCTGGGCGTGGCGCTGCTGAGCCGGACGACCCGCCGCGTCACGCTGACGGAGGAAGGCAGCCGCTACTATGCCGATGTCATCCAAATCCTGCGCCTAGTGGAACAGGCGACCGATGAAGCGCGAAGCGCGCAGGGCGCCCATGCCGGCACGGTTCGCATTTCGTGCACGGCCGCGCTCGGCGTCCGGCACGTCAGCCGATTGATCTTCGCCTTCCAGGACCGCTACCCCGAGATCGCGGTCGATCTCAGCCTGACCGATGAGCGCATCGATCTCGTCCGCGAGGGGGTGGATATTGCGCTGCGCCTCGGCCCGCTCGCCGATAGTTCCATGAAGCTGCGGGCGATCGGCCAGAGCCGGCGTGTTCTCGTCGCGTCTCCCGCCTATCTGGCAAGACATGGCCGGCCGACGACGCCCGAGGAACTCAAGGGTCATGAGGGCGTCCGCATGTCGAACATTGCCGGGAGCGAAGATCTCGTGCTCGAACGGGCGGGAGATAAACGCTGCATCGTGCCGTTCGGCGGGCGGCTTGAGGTGGATCACGGACTTGCCGCGCGCGAAGCCCTTGCGGTAGCCCGCGGCTTTGGTCCGGCCCATATCTGGCTGGTGGACGATCTTCTCGCGGACGGTCGCCTCGAAACGATCCTGCCCGACTACACGCCGCCGCCGGTGCCGTTGAACATGCTTATTGCGCCGGAACGGACCAGTATTGCGCGTGTGAGGCTGCTGGTGGAGTTTCTGGCCGAACAGCTACCGCACGTTCCCGGCATAAGGCGATCGCAGGCGGAGAAATAGGCGGTCCGTTCTGAGAACAGATAAGGCGTGTCTTGCCGTTGTCCGGCCGCCGACTGTGCCGGAATTCACCGGCAAAATTTCTGCTTTCCGATCGGCTTCGGTAATTCACCAATCAGGTACATATTGCTGTGCCTTGTGCCACGATCCTGTCCCAATGATAGAATAGTTTTCAATTTTTCTGGTAACTATGGCAGCGTAACCCCTGAGTTTCCTAGTGATATGGTGCTGTTTGTCGTGATCAAGGTCGGATTGATCGCAGCAAAGCAGTAGTGTGATTGGGGACTAGCCTTGCGAACATCTTTATACCTTCTTCCGGATTTATTTTACATTAGGAATGTGATAGCAGACATATAGTAGTCCCGAGAGAGTGATAATGGTCGAATTCAATTTTAGCGAGCCACCTAAAGGGAACGGCTCTGAGGACATTTCGAACGAGTGCCAACGCCAATTGCTGCCTATCGTTAGTGAAATTGTCCGAGCCGCGGTTGCAGCTGGATGGAACGAGAGGGATGTCCTTCTGGCGATGGCGGATGTTGCGTGGGATTTGCATGAAAAGCGGCGTGGCGATCTTTAGCCGCGGCAATAGCCGCTGATTATTTTTCTACTCCAACGCGAAATAAAATACAGCCCGAGAACAGCCCTCTGTTGAATTGTGGCGGATCCATTCGAGCCGACTAATAAAAGAAGCGCTTAGCGCCTTATTCTTTCTTTACCATGTGAATATTTCCCCTTCAAAACTCAGTAATTTATACTATTTAATTCCGCGCTATAGGCTGATTTGCAGCGGCGTTGAGCGAGCAGGGTTGGGAAATTGAGGTTGCAATCAAGGATTGTTACTTTTGCCTGTTTCTCGCGTCCATGAAATTTCGTCAGGGGCGGGCGATGCATAATGAGATTTGCGGGTGAGGTCCGGGAGCGGGCCGATCGATATGTATTCGACATAATCCCTGAGAGTGCGGGGCCGAGAAAGGCCTCCACGCGGGGGAGCGTCATAAACTCCGTTCGCAATCCCGGATCGCAAACGTTCTTTGCCAGGGAACATGCAGTGGGAATCGTGCTGGCCCCCATGCGTGGCTTGCGAGCCTCTCTCGGCAGCGACCGAATCACTGAGTACGATGCGCCGGTTGGCTGTATCGTGGTCAATCCCGCCGGGGTGGATAGTACCCTTGCCTGGCAGGAAACCAGAACAAATCTTGTCGTCGCCATTCCTCCTGACGTTCTGTCCGAATTAGCGCTCCAGGAGTTCGATCTTGGCAACGTGGAACTCCAGCCGCCTGATTTCGGCACCGTCGATCCAGTGGCCCTCGGCATAGCGCAGAGAATCTCAGTCGAGTTAACCGGGAAAGCAATTTCGAATGAACTCTATCTGGATTCATTGGTTACGTTATTCAGCACACATCTGCTTCGCACCTATACAAGCCGCATGAAACAGCTTCCTTCGCCAAAAGGCGGGCTTTCCGCCAAAAGCGCTCGACGCGTGCAGGAATATCTTCGCGAGCATTTTACCGAAAAGGTACATGTCGCGGAGCTTGCTGCGGTCGCCGGCATTTCTCCCAATCACTTCATCGTGAGGTTTGCCAAAACGTTCGGCATGCCGCCGCATCGCTATGTCATCAATCTACGCCTGGACATGGCGGAAGAGCTGCTCGCGGCAGGCGAAGTCTCCATCGCGGAAATCGCCTACATGACCGGTTTCTCGGATCAAAGCCATCTGGCCACAACCATGAAGAGATATCGCGGAAAAACACCGACAGAACTCCGATTCGCGCGATAGGCGTGGCGGACCATAGGCGGCAAACATAGGCGGTAGAAGTCTCGCTCGTTTCAGCCCGAAGCCGATTTTCATTTTAGCAAGTGCTCTATCTCTCGGATATGCCGAGGGATAGAGGCTGCCTGCAGCTGAAAAGTTCTTGTCCGGGTATGCATATCAAGCGATCCCCGGTGCCCGTGCAAAACAGCCTGCGGTACGTGTGGCAAAACGGCTACAGGTGCAACCGCCAAAGCGAAAAACCGTAATTTTCTAAAAAAAATCCGGAATTTTCTAAAATACGCTTATGCGAAAATAAGATCATGGTCGCTGACGGTAACTATCCGGTGCGCTATGGACATTCAATTCCCCGAATTTGAAATCTTTGCTCCGAAAGTCGAGGTGGCCTGGTCTGCCTTGCAACAACGATATGCCAGCCGCCTCACCGGCGCTGAACTCGATTATCTATTTGCCTGCCTTGTCCTTGGTTTGACCTCCCCGGCCTATGGGGAAGGGGAGCCTTCCTTCCATTTCGATGTCTGCCGCGCCCTGGTGGCGATGAAGCTTCCTCCCGATCGGGCTGAAGCCGCATTGCATACCGTCCCGGCGCCGACGGAGCCATGGGTCGAAAGCCTGCGTGAGCAGCTCGAAAGCCAAAGTGCCAAGATGGGGCAAACACTTCGGGAAATGCGGAATTTCAATGACGACGCGGCCGCAGATGCGGATCCAGGCGTGCTTAGTCGTTCAGTCAACAACGAGGAGAAGGCAGCATGAGGGAATGCATTGGGGAACATCTGCAGACTAAATCTCGTAGCGGATTTGCTGGAAACTCCGTTTCAGCCGATCGCGCCGATCGGTCCCTCCGGCGCCGCTTGATGGCTGTACTGCGGATGGCGTCTCGCGTGCTCGGCATGCGCCGCAAAGATCTCGGAATTGGCGCACCAGGGACGGGCAGCGTCTCCTCTATCGAAAGCTATCCGAGCGCCTTCGCCGCGCAGGGTAAGCGGGCCCTCTTGGCGGGTGTTGCAGTGCTGGCGGTGTCCGCGCTTCAGGTTGCTCCGGCACAGGCACAATTTGTCGGCGGCGGCGGATCTGCGACGGGTGTTCGCGCCATCTCGATCGGATCCAGCTCCGTCGCGTCCGGTTCCGATGCCATTGCCGAGGGCTCCGGTTCGAACGCAGGCGGCCAGAATGGCGTCGCCATCGGCTTCGGAACGGTCGCATCGCAGCTAAACGCCGTCAATCTAGGGTCTAACACCGTTGCGACGGCAGGCGCCAGAGCACAGAGCGCCATCGCCATCGGAACGGATGTCACGGCTTCCCAGGTCGATGCCATTGCGATAGGCCGCCAGGCCGTTTCGTCAGCGCAATATGGCCTGGCTTTCGGTCTGAATGCAAAGGCCACGGGTACTGGCGGCGCGGTCGCGATCGGCAGCGGCGCGATCTCAAATAACGTCAACACGTTAGCGCTTGGCGTTCAGTCCAACGCCATCGCAGCCGGCGCCAGCGCCTTGGGCACCTTTTCCACGGCTTCTGGAGGGAACTCGACAGCGGTTGGCGTCAGCGCCGGCGCCACCAACAGCTATGCTTTTGCGGGTGGTTGGGCCTCCGTCGCCAGCGGGGACAGCTCGCTCGCCCTTGGTAAGCAAGCCGCTGCATCGGGCGTTAACTCTGTCGCAGCCGGCGCCAGCACCGTTGCATCGGGAGCCTTCGGGGTTGCCTTGGGTAACCAGGCGCAGACGCTCGCCGGCGGTGGTGCTGTAGCGATAGGCTCGGGCGCAACCGTCGCCAGCACGGGGACCTCGAGCGTCGCGCTCGGCAATAACGCGAGCGCCGCTGGTGTTCTATCGGTTGCGACGGGCGGCGGTGCCAATGCCAGCGGTGACAATTCGACTGCCACAGGACGCCAGGCTGCCGCCAGTGGTACAAACGCGTCCGCATACGGATCTGGAACTGTTGCGGCAGGCGACAATTCGCTCGCTGCCGGCGTCAGCGCCAGCTCGGCCGGTGCACAGTCTGTGGCGCTCGGCAACCAGGCTAACGCGCAGTCAGGAGCGGCGGTTGCGATAGGCAATGGAGCGACTGCCTCCGGCGGCCTTCCCGGCGCCGGGGCCATCGCCATGGGCATTGGCGCCAAAGCCATCGCCACGGGCAGCGGTTCACCGATCGCCATCGGCGCTAACTCCAATGCGAGCGGCGCTTCGGGCACGGCGCTTCCCGGCGGCTTCACATCGTTCGAAGCGACCGCAATCGGCAATAGTGCAGTCGCCACGGGGCAGGGCGGCACGGCTCTCGGCATCGCGAGCCAGGCAACAGGTACCTGGTCCACTGGCCTCGGCCTGAGCACCACGGCGTCGGGAGATCGTGCGACCGCGGTCGGTGTCCTCGCCAGCGCGACGGCGGCCGACACTATCGCCGTCGGCTCGAGCGCAAAGGCCGATTCCGCCGAAGCGGTCGCGATGGGCAAGAACGCGACGGCCACCGGCGGCAAGGCCGTCTCCATCGGCTCCGGCAACACCGCTTACGGCGACGGCGCGGTCGCGATCGGCGATCCGAGCTATGCCAGCGGCACGGGCGCCTTTACCGGCGGTGCCAACAACATCGCTAACAGCGATGGCACGGCAAGCGCTACCGCCGCCAATCAGGCGGCGGGCGCGGTCGCGATCGGTAACAACAACAAGGCGATCGGCCAGGGCTCGGTTGCGCTCGGCAACGGTTCCACGGCGGGTGCCTCCGGTTTCGTCGGCAATGTCGCATTGGGTAACGGCGCGACGGCAACAGCGAATTCCGGCGATGTGGCCCTGGGTTCGGGCTCATCGACCCTCGCAGCGGTCGGCACCGCCAGTGCGGTGATCGGCGGCAATACCTATAATTTCGCCGGCACGACACCAACCTCGACGGTGAGTGTGGGCGCGCTGGGTGCCGAGCGCACCATCACCAACGTAGCAGCAGGCAGGCTCAACAACGGTTCGACGGACGCCGTCAACGGCTCGCAGCTCTTCGCGACCAACCAGCAGGTTGACCTGAACACGACCGCGATCAACAACATCAACACCGGCGTTGGCATCAAGTATTTCCACGCCAACTCGGCGGCGGCGGACTCATCTGCGACGGGTGCGGACTCGGTCGCGATCGGACCTCTCTCGGTTGCGGCAGGGGCGAACGCCATCGCCGCCGGCAACGGCGCGACGGCCTCCGGCCTCGACGCGGCGGCGTTGGGATACATATCCAAGGCCACGGGTGACTACAGCACCGCCATCGGCCCCAATGCCAATGCGACAGCCACGTCCAGCACCGCGATCGGCCAGAACGCGTTTGCTACCGGCGTTCAGGCGAGCGCTCTCGGCGCAGGAGCGAATGCCGGTGCTCAGAACGCGCTGGCGTTGGGTGCCCTTTCCGTTGCCAACAACGCAGGCGACGTGGCGCTCGGCTCGGGCTCGGTGACCGACGTCGCGGTCGGCACCGCCAGCGGGGTGGTCAACGGCACGACTTATGCCTACCAGGGCACGACACCGGCTTCGACGGTCAGCGTCGGCGCCGTGGGTGCCGAGCGCACCATCACCAATGTTGCGGCGGGCCGGGTCAGCGGGTCGTCCACCGACGCCGTCAACGGTTCGCAGCTCTTTGCCACCAACCAGGCGGTCGACGCCATAGGCACACAGCTCAACAACATCAACGTCGGCGGCGGCATTAAGTACTTCCATGCCAATTCGACGGCGGCAGACTCGTCGGCGACCGGTGCGGACTCGGTCGCGATCGGACCTCTTTCGATTGCGGCGGGGGCGAACGCCATCGCGGCCGGCAACGGTGCGACGGCCTCCGGCCTCGACGCGGCGGCGTTCGGATACATATCCCAGGCCACCGGTGACTACAGCACCGCTATCGGCCCCAATGCCAATGCGACAGCCATCTCCAGCACCGCAGTCGGCCAGAACGCCTTTGCCACCGGCGCTCAATCGACCGCTCTCGGCAAACAAGCGAATGCCAGCGCCGCGGATGCACTCGCGCTGGGCGTCAACGCCACTGCAGGCAATGCGGGCTCGGTAGCGCTCGGTTCGGGCTCGGTGACGGACGTCGCCGTCGGCACGGCCAGCACGGTGATCGGCACCACCACCTACAACTTCGCCGGTACGACGCCGGCCTCCACGGTCAGCGTCGGCGCCGTCGGTGCCGAGCGCACCATCACCAATGTCGCGGCGGGCCGCCTCAACAATGGTTCGACGGATGCCATCAACGGTTCGCAGCTCTTCGCCACCAACCAGCAGGTGACGCAGAACACCACCGACATCACCACCATCAACGGCAACCTGACCAATCTCGGCAATACCATCAACAATATTGCCGGTGACACGTCGACGGCCTATACCGACGCAAATGGTGATGGCATCCGCTACGTACGCACCAACGATAGGACGCTTGCGGTCAGCGACTCCTCCGCTCAGGGGATCGGTTCCACGGCCGTCGGCTATAACGCCACCTCGATCGCCGACAATTCGCTCGCGCTCGGCATGAATAGCCAATCCACCATCGTCGGCGGCGTGGCCCTTGGTTCGGGATCGGTTGCCGATCGGGTACTTGCCCCGGCCTCCGGCCAGCTCCCGGCAGGCCCGACGAACTTCATCCAGTACAATACGACGGACAAGACCCTGTTGGGCGCAGTCTCGGTCGGTTCGAGCACGGCCTATCGGCAGATCACCAATGTGGCTGACGGTAGCAGCGCGCAGGATGCCGTCACGGTTCGCCAGCTTCAGGGTGCCATCGCTTCGGTGGCGGCAACGCCGAGCAAGTACTTCCATGCGAACTCGGCCGCCGGCGACTCGCTTGCCGTGGGTGCGGAGTCGGTGGCGGTCGGCCCGACCACCATCGTCAATGGTGACAACGGCATCGGCATCGGCAATGGCGCGGTCGTCGATCAGGTGGCGCCCGGCGGCACGGCCATCGGCCAGAATGCCCACGTCATGCTCGCCGACGGTGTTGCACTCGGCACCAACTCGCTGGCGGCAGGCGTACAGTCGGTCGCATTGGGCGCAGGCGCGCAGGCCAACAACATCAACAGCGTCGCTCTCGGCGCACAATCCGTGACGACCGTGGGCGCTGAGGCGGGCTATACCGGCTTTGCCCTCACAGGCCCGCAAACCTCAGTCGGTGAAGTGTCGATCGGCTCGGCCGGATCGGTGCGCAAGCTGACCAATCTGGCAGCCGGTTCGGCCGATACCGATGGCGTGAACGTCAGCCAGCTCAAGGGTCTCGGTACCAACATTACCAACCTGATCGGCGGCGGCACGACGGTCAATCCGGATGGCTCGATCACCGGCCCGACCTATAATGTTCAGGGCAACAACTACACCACGGTTTACGATGCCTTCGGTGCGGTCAACAATACATTGACCAACATCACCAGTGGCGGCGGCATCAAATACTTCCATGCCAACTCCACGCTCGCAGATTCCGTGGCAGGCGGCACTGACAGCGTCGCGATCGGTCCTCAGAGTGTCGCCAGCGGCGTGAGCAGCTTGGCAGCAGGACTTGGATCCGCCGCAGTAGGGCAGGGTGCGGTCGCCCTCGGTCAGGGCGCGCAGGCCAACAATGCCAATGATGTGGCCCTGGGCTCTGGTTCCACAACACAGGCTGCCGTCCCGACCACCGGTACCGACATCCAGGGTCAGCACTACAACTTTGCCGGCACCGCGCCAGTCGGAACGGTGAGTGTGGGTTCTCAAGGGGCTGAAAGAACCATCACGAACGTCGCCGCCGGCCGCATCTCTGACAGCAGCACCGATGCCATCAACGGATCGCAGCTTTTTGCCACCAATCAGGCGATCAACAGCCTGCAGACGGGTGTCGGCACGATTACCAAGAACGCCGTCACCTATGACCTCAATCCTGATGGCAGCAAGAAGAACAGCATCACGCTGCAGGGCGGCGACGTCAATGCGCCGGTGGTCATCTCCAATGTCGGCAAGGGTGTCGCTCCCACCGATGCCGTCAATGTCGCTCAGTTGACCGACAGCTTCAACCAGGGCAAATCGTATACGGATACCGCCGTCGGCAACACATTGACCGCGGCTAACAACTATACGGACCAGAAGTTCGGGAAACTGAACCAGGAGCTCGGCGACGTACGGTCGGAAGCAAGACAGGCGGCCGCGATAGGGCTTGCCGCCGCATCGCTTCGCTATGACGACCGTCCTGGCAAGCTGAGCGTGGCTGTCGGCGGCGGCGTCTGGCGGGGTGAAGGGGCTCTCGCCTTCGGTGCGGGCTATACCAGCGAAGACGGGCGCATTCGCGGCAACTTGTCGGGTACGGCGGCTGGCGGCCAGGTGGGCGTCGGCGCTGGTCTCAGCTTCACCTTGAACTGAGGCCGTGATGCTTAAAGGAGCGCTTTTAGGCGTCCCGGCTTTCATGGCTTGCATCCTCCTGTTCGGCCCCTTTGCGGCCGGGCAGGAGGATGCCCTCCCAAACTATCGCATAAGGCCTTCCGAGGTCGTCGTTCCTCAGGGGCTGAAGCCTGGTGAATATCAGAGAACCATTCGTCCGTTCGAAAATTGGAACCTGATTTGCGATGAAAACCTGAAGGTCCGCCAGAAGGTTTGCAACGTCACCCAGATCATCGAGAACGAGCGGGGGCAGATTGCGTTCAGCTGGTCGCTCGCCGCCACCAAAGGGGGCGAGCCCTACATGATCTTGCGCACTGCCCCGGTTGCCAGGAGCGACGGACGCATCTCGGTGAAGTTCGAGGGCCGCAACGAGCCTGTACAAGTCAAGCTCGATGGCTGCAGCCAAACGGTTTGCGTCGGCATGCTGCCGATCGGTCCGATGATGCGGGAGCAGATTTCGAAGAGTACCGCGCCGGTGATCTCCTATCCGACGGCGGATGGGCAGACGATCAGCGTGACTGCAAACCTCAAGGGCCTTTCTACCGCCGTTAAGGCGATAAAGTGACGGACGGATTTTCAATGAACCAGCAATCAATCCACGAGCGCATCATGTCCCGCAACAGCAACGACACCGCCATTCAGAACCTGGCCAGCGATCAAGCGAAACCGCAGCGGAGATGGCGGAAGGCGACCCTTCTCTCGTTGTTTGCAATTGCAATCGCCGCCGGTGCCGGCTACGCCGTGGCCCGCTACGACATGATCGGCAGCCTTCTATCGCAGCCGGCGGTCGCCGCGGCGAACGACGCCAATCCGGCGCTGCCGGACACGCCGTTTCTGCAGCACGCCAAAAAGGCCGGCCTGCAGTCCTGCTCGACCATCTTTCCGGTTCTCGGACAGCTGCTGACAAGTGGCACCCAATACAATGTTCAATCGATCTGGAACAACGAGGCGGCCGACAAGCATGCGGTGCAGGCGCTTGTCGGCATGAGCTATGCCTCACAGGGCTATAGCGGTCCGGCCGCCGGCATCGTATTCGCAGCACCCGTCGCATCCGGCTGCGAAGGATCGATGGTACGCGTGGCACCGTTTACAGGCTCTTGTCCGGAAATTTCGGCCAAGTTCCCGAATGGAAGCAAGCTCGTCAACAATCTCGGGCCGATCGGGGTCTACGAACTCGGCCAGGATGGCGGCGATGCGATGCTTCTGCCGACCGGAAACGGCTGCGTCGTCATTTCCGTGGCCTCGGCAGCAGGAAAACAAGGGAGCTCAAAATGAAATTGAGATCCGCCATTGCGGCGATCGGCATGCTGTTTGTCTCTATCGGCCACCTGGGGGCAGCCGATCTCTTTACGACAGAGCAGCCGCCAGCGCCTCCGCCGGACGAACGCGGCATTTGGGCGGCCATCGCCTATTCCGCGCCCGACGAGAAATACGGTTTCTTCTGGGGCGCCGACAAACGCCAGGAAGCCATGGACATCGCGCTCAAGCATTGCGAGCGGGACAAGGGTAACAGCTGCGTCGTGGTCAGCGTATTCCGCAATCACCGGCACTGGGATGATGACGACAAGACCGGCTTTCCGTACAATCATTGCGGCGCCCTTGCCGTCGGCAAGGAAAAACGCGAGCGGGCGACGCCATGGAGCGCAAATTCGGCACCGACGCGCAAGGAAGCTGAAGATCTTGCACTGAAGGCATGCGAGGCCTCGGGCTCCCGATGCGCTGTCCGCGAGTGGGTGTGCACGTAACCACAATTGTGACCGCGAAAGCGTAAGGTTCGTGCTCGCGACGGTCGGTACTGGTTTGGCTCCTCACCCTGGTGCTTTGCGGCACCAGGCCGCAGAAATGTCCCGCTCCAAGCAGAAAGAGCTTATCCCTTGACAATTTCGACGTCCATTTCATCTCGAACAGCCGGCATATTTCGGGCAATGCTCGCCTTTGCCTGCGCGAGTGTCGCTCTGACGCTTGCGTCCTCAGCCTTTGCTCAATCGGCGCTGCCAAACGGTGCCTCGAGCCTGCAGGAGTCCTATCAGGACTGGCGCGTGGCATGCAGCCAACGCGACAAGGCGTCGGTATGCACGGTTTCGCAAGATCAAACCCAGCAGAATGGTCAAAGGCTGCTTGCCGTCGAATTGCAGCTGCGTCCCGACGGCAGCGGGCTCGCGACACTTCTGCTGCCATTCGGCATTGTTCTAGACTCCGGCGTGACGCCGAATATCGATGATCAGCCGCCCTTGAAGCCAGTGCGCTTTCGCACCTGTTTGCCCAACGGCTGCATTGCCTTGCTTCCGCTCGACGCGGCAACGCTTGCCAAATTGCGCACCGGCTCGCGCTTGAACCTCAAGGTCGTCGCCGACGGCGGCAATGCGCTAGGTTTTCAAATATCGCTACAGGGCTTTTCCGCAGCGGTCGACCGGATTGCCGCCTTGAGTGACAAGAAATAAGCCTGTTCAGGCTTTGCTGCGGTAGCGTGAGACGGCGCTGGAGACAGGCTCCTGCGCCGTCTCATAGTTACGGCGCACTGCATGGCTCAGGCGAATACCGCTGTGCAGACGGATAGCCAGATCAAGACTATTCCCAGCGCCAACGCTCGCCTGGCCTCGACCACTTTCTCCGCATCCTCTTCCGCGACAGGCGTGGTCACAATCCAGGGCACGCAGCCGAGCGCTGCAAATCCGATGATGGCCAAAACCACTACGAAATAATCGGATACGCGCCAGTCTCCGTGTTCATACACGCCCCAATAGCCCAGGAAGGCCATGCCCACTGCAAACATGGTCGCGGATGCAGAGCAAAGCCCGGTAACCGAGCCCGCGGGTGCACGCATCCTACCTTTTTCCGGTATTGATCCATTCATGACGCTGTATCCACGCTGGCAAGTCGCCCTCGTGCATATATGTCAGGAATTGCCTGCCGCCTCAACGGAATGCATGAGGGATCGCTTCAGCTGGTGAATGTGTCCCGCGCCAATCCCGCAGCAACCGCCGACCATGGTTGCGCCGGCATCGACCCATGAACAGGCAAAGCGCGAATAGGCGTCATCGTTCAGATCGTCACGGGTCGCATGCAAGCCTTCGTTGGCGGCGGATTCGCCCTGTTCCCCCTCGAAGGCATTGGCATAGACGCCGATCTGGAGGGTAGAGCCGCTGCTCCTGAAGACCTGTCCCGCCGCCTCGACCGCCGCCCGCATGACTTCCGGCTTGCTGCAATTGAACAGAAGCGCTTCCGCGCCAGACGAAGCAGCCCATCGAGCCGCATCCTCTACCGTCTCTCCGGAACGGAGCGCGGGAGAGGCGCCGCCCCGCTGGGCCGCGTCATCCGCCAAAGTGAACGAGACCCAGAACGGCTTGCCGGTTTCGGCGACCGCGGTGCGAACGGCTTCCCCTTCGGCAATCAGGCTGAGGGTTTCGCCGAGCCACACATCGACATAGGGATTGAGATTTGCCACCAGAATCTTGAGATAGTTCTGGACCCGAGACGGATCGAAGTTCTGCGGCTCGTAGGAACCGAAGATCGGCGGCAAGGAACCGGCAACCAGAATTTTTCGATCTTCGCACGCATCGGTGGCGTCACGCGCCAATTGTCCCGCGCGCGCAATCAGATCCGCTCCTTCCTTCCGGAACCGTTCTTCACCGATATGGAATGGCACGAGCGCGTAGCTGTTGGTGGTGATGACGTCGGAGCCGGCGGCGATGAATTCGTCATGGACCTGCCGGACAATTTCGGGCGAGTTGATCAGCGCCAGCGCCGACCATTCCGGCTGCTTCAGCTCGGCCCCGAGGCGAAGGAGTTCGCGGCTCATGCCGCCGTCGAGGATCAAGAGTTTGCTCATAAATGGGATCTCCAGAAAGGTCGGGATGCGGAGAGGCGCGCCCCGGTTAGCGCCGCACGGGAACCTGCGCCTCCAGGAAGCGGAAGGCTCGTGCGATGATGGCGGTGATGATGAGATAGAAGATGGTCACGACAACAAGCGGTTCGTAGACGAGCAGCGTGTCCTGACGCACCTTGGTGGCAACAGCATAGAGATCCATCACCGTGACGGTGAAAGCCAGCGGCGTCGCTTTCAGCTGCATGACGATTTCGCCGCCGATCGTCGGCAATGCGATGCGAATGGCGCGCGGCAGCCAGATGCGCCGCGTCAGCGTGAACGGCCGCATGCCGAATGCGCGTCCCGCCTCCAGCTCGCCTTTCGGAACGGCAAGCAATGCGCCGCGCAGCACCTCCGCTTCGTAAGCCGCATAGTTCAGCGTGAAGCTGACGGCGGCGAAGAAAAAGCCCTCTCGCAAGATCGGCCAAAGCAGGCTCTGGCGAATACCGGGGATCATCGGCAAAAGAGAACCGATGCCGTAATAGAGCAGCCAGAGCTGGATCAGCAGCGGCGTGCCCCGGAAGAAGGTGCAATAGCCGCTGGCGAAATATCGCAGAAGGCGATTGCTGCTGATCTGCGCGAAGGCAAGGCCGATTGCGATGATGAAGCCGAAGACGACGGAAATCGCAAGCAACGACAGCGTCTGCCAGGCTCCGGTCAACAGAAGCGGCCAATAGGAATCTATCCATGAGAAGGTCATGCCGTCTCTCCTCACGCAGGCTTTGGTTGGCCACGTCGCACGCGACGCTCGATCAGCCTGAACACGGTGTTCGAGACGAGGGTGAGGGCGAGGTAGATGAGGGCGGAGGCCAGGAAAAAGATGAAGTAATGCTTGGTGCTCGCGCCGGCGAGACGCGTGGCGAGAGCGAGCTCTTGGTAGCCGACGACCGCGACGAGGGCGCTGTCCTTGGTGACCGACATCCAAAGATTGGCAAGGCCGGGCAGCGCGTTCGGCAGCAGGGCCGGCAGGATGATGCGGCGGAAACGTAGACGCGGTCCCATGCCGAAAGCCTTTGCCGCCTCGACTTGGCCGACGGGAATGGCAAGGATCGCGCCGCGCAGCACCTCCGTCATGTAAGCGCCCTGCACGAAGCCGAGTACGGCGACGGCGACGGCAAAGCCATTCAATTCGAAAGGCGGCAAATTGAGCGCCGCGAAGATCCGGTTGAGGCCGTCCATCCCCGCATAGTAAAGCCCGACGATCAGGATCAGCTCGGGGACCGCGCGGATGGTGGTGGTGTAGAGTTCCAGCAAAAGGCCGAGCGGCCTGATGCCGGAAAGCTTGCCCAGCGCGCCGCCGATACCGAGAAGAAGGCCTATCAGAAAAGCGCCGGCGGAGATGGCGACCGTGGAGGCGGCTCCCGTCAACAGCACGCCACCCCATCCGGGCGGATAGGGGGAGAGCAGGTCGAGAATGCCTTGTTGGGAGATCGCCATCGCTGCGGTCGTTTACTTGGCGCCGTAGATGTCGAAGCTGAAATACTTCTTGCTGATTTCGTCATATTTGCCGCTGGCGCGCACCGCGGCGATGGCCGTATTGAGCTTTGCCTTGAGCGCGGTGTCTTCCTTGCGCAAGCCGCCGGAAACGCCGGCTCCGAGGACTTCCTTGTCGTCGGCGACGTCACCCATCTTGGCGCAGCAATCCTTGCCGCCATCGCTCTTCAGGAAGGCGTCGAGAGCAAGTGAATCGCCGAAGACATAGTCGATGCGGCCGGCGGCGAGGTCCTGAAATGCCTCGTCGAGCGTCTGGTAGGTCTTTTCTTCCGCGACCTTGGCAAAGTACTTCTTGTAGTATTCCGACTGGATGGTCGACACCTGGATGCCGATGGTCTTGCCCTTGACATCGTCTGCCGCCGCTCCCGCCTTCTGGTCCTTCGGACCGATCAGCGTGCTCGGCGTATTGTAATATTTGTCGGTGAAATCGATGACCTTCGAACGCTCCGCCGTATTCGACATCGACGACCAGATCACATCGAACTTCTTGCTCTGAAGCGCCGGAATGAGACCGTCCCAGGAAAGCTCGACGATCGAGCACTTTTCCTTCATCTGTTCGCAGACGGCGTCCATCATGTCGATTTCCCAGCCCTGCCATTTGCCGGCGGCATCCTTGGCGAAGAATGGCGGATAGGATTCATTCATGATGCCGAAGCGGACCTCGGCCTGCGCCGTGATGGTGGAAAGGGCAAGCGTTACGCCGGCAAGCAGCATGGGAAGCAGTTTCATGTGTGGGGTTCTCCTGGTGTTGTTGTCGGTGTTGTGGTGAAGATCAGGCAGAAAGCATGCCGGTGAATTCCCGGCAGCGGGCGCTGAGGGGAGCATCGAAGACCTGTTCCGGCGCGCCTTCTTCCTCGATCCGTCCCTGGTGCAGGAAAAGAACGTGGCTCGAGACGTCGCGGGCAAAACGCATCTCGTGGGTCACCAGCAGCATGGTTCGGCCTTCTTCCGCGAGATCGCGGATGACCTTGAGCACTTCACCCACCAGTTCCGGGTCGAGCGCCGATGTCGGCTCGTCGAAGAGCATTACCGCCGGGTCGATGCAAAGTGCGCGGGCGATCGCTGCCCTTTGCTGCTGACCTCCGGAGAGAAAGGCCGGATAGGCCTCGCGCTTGTCATAAAGCCCAACCTTATCCAGAAGAGCCTCTGCCTTTTCGATTGCTTCGCGGCGAGGGACGCCCAGAACATGCACCGGCGCCTCGATGACGTTTTCGAGAACGGTCATATGCGGCCAGAGATTGAAGCTCTGGAATACCATGCCGAGGCCCCTGCGGATCCGCTCGATCTGTCGCCAGCTTTTCGGCTGCGTCCGTCCCTGGCGTGCCTGCCTCAAAGCGATTTCCTCGCCATTGACGACGATGCGTCCGCGGTCGGGCATTTCGAGCAGGTTTATGCATCGCAGAAACGTGCTCTTGCCGGAACCGGACGAGCCGATGATGGCAATGACATCCCCTTGCCTGGCCGTGGTTGAAACGCCTTTGAGGACTTCGTGTGGACCAAAGCTTTTGTGAAGATCTTCCACACAAAGTGCCTGAGAGGACAGTTCTGCCATGCATAATTCCGATAAAGACAATTTGCGGAGAATATCGCGAAGATGAGCGAAATTTGCGCGCAATTTGCGATCATTTTGCATAAAAAAAGCAAAAATCTATTTTAATCGCATCTTTTGTGATAGAATAGAGATGTCGCCACGCAATTTCACCGACCGGCCAGAGGAATGGGATGGAAAATCTGGATCGCTTTGATCGCGATATCCTCGATATCGTCCAACGCAACTGTCAGCTCACCGCCGAAGCAATCGCCGACGAGGTTGGCCTTTCGACTTCCGCCGTGCAGCGGCGCCTGAAACGGCTGCGCGAGGATGGCATCATCAAGGCGGAAATTGCGGTCGTGGACCGCAAGGCGACCGGAACCTCGATGGTCTTCATCGTCGGCATGGAGATCGAGCGGGATAACTATGATGCGCTTGCCAAGTTCCGCCTTTGGGCGGAGAAGCAAGATCACATCCAGCAGGTCTACTACGTCACCGGCGCCGTCGACCTCATTGCGATCGTCACCGCCCGCGATGTCGAACACTATGACGATATTGCCGCCTTGATCATGGCGGAGAATCCCCAAATCCGCCGCATGCATACGAATGTGGTGCTGCGGGATGTGAAACTCGGATTGTTCGTTCCGCTGGCAAATGGCGGCGAGGACAGCCGGTAAACGCCCGATGCGTGCCACGCGTTCTTTCTGATAGAGCGGTTCAGCTTTTCACGAAATCTCTGAACCGCTCTATCCCTTTGTCTTCTCGCAATTCCGGACGGAAAACCGCTGCGCACTTTTCTTGGAATTGCTCTAGCTCGCTGCATTTAAGCGATCGCCGAGAAGGCGACCGACAATGCCGCTGACACCTGCAATCCGGCCATTGACGAACAGGAGGAGCACCGCCGACAGGCCGAGCAGCATGCCGCCAAGGAGTGCGGGCCAGTATGGGGTCATGACCTTTGCTCTTGCAGACAGAAGATCGAATAGAGCGCTTCGATAAGCTGCGTGGCTTTTTCCTCCGTCAATCGGTAGAAGATCTGCTTGGCCTCTCGACGGGTCTCGACAACACCCGCTTCGCGCAACACGCCGAGCTGTTGCGATAGATTGGGCTGATGGATGTCGAGTTTTTCCTCCAATTCGCTGACCGAATATTCGCCTTCGGCCAGGGTGCATGCGAGTATCAGCCGCATGGGATGCGCCAATGTCCGCAGGAGGGATGCGACCTCGGCCGACCGCCTCGCCATGTCCTCGAGCGACATGGTAAAGAGAACCGATTTTTCGATGTCCGTTACCATGTAGCCCCCTGCAATGCGTCGAGCGGGAATTTGAGATAACGGCGCCCATTGCCCTCAGGCTCCGGCAAGCGACCAGCCTGCACATTTATCTGAAGTGCGTGGAGGATCAGCTTCGGCATGGGCAGTGTCCGGTCGCGCGCTTCGCGCAGCGCTACAAATCGGTCTTCCGTCATGTCGGCGAGATGCGGATTGGACCGCTTCTGCTCATCGACCGTGCTCTCCCATTTCGGGTTTCGACCGCCAGGTTGATAATCGTGGCCGGTGAACAGGCGCGTATCATTGGGAAGCGCCAGGATCTTCTGAATGGAACTCCACAAAGCCTTGGCACTGCCGCCCGGGAAATCGGTCCGCGCCGTACCCGAATCGGGCATGAATATCGTGTCGTGAATGAAGGCTGCGTCGCCGATGACATAGGTGACGGAAGCAAGCGTATGGCCGGGCGAGAATATCACATGACCCTCAAGATTGCCGATCTTGAACGTGTCGCCATCGGCAAATATCCGATCCCATTGCGAACCGTCGGCAGCCATATCCGGCTGATTGTAGATATCTTTCCAGAGCTTCTGGACGTCAACCACACGCGAGCCTATCGCGGTCGATGCGCCGGTCCTCTCCTTTAGGTAGGAGGCTGCCGTGAAATGATCGGCATGGGGATGGGTATCGAGAATCCACTCAACGGCGAGCTCTTCGGCACGCACGTAATCCAGGATCGCATCGGCGTTGAGGGTTGCGGTGGCGCCGGATTTTTCGTCGAAATCCAGGACAGGATCGATGATGGCGCAAGCCCGAGTTGCCGGGTCGCTGACGACATACTGGACGCTGCCGGTGCGCGCGTCGTAGAAGCCCCTTACACGAGGTATTTTCTTCTCTTTTCGGGCGAGCCAGTTGGCCGCGCCCGTCAGGTCAAACCCGTGACCCTTGCCGAAGGCCACCACATCTTCGCGCTTCATTTGCCCGTCGAGCACCTCACCGATTGCATAGAGCGCCAGCGCGCGAGTGCCGCTCTTGCAATGAGCAAGGACCGGCCCTTTCGCATCTTTCAACGTTTTCTGAAAGGCCTCGATATCCGCGTCGGTAATGGCGGAGTTGGTGACCGGCAGGAAAGTATAACCGAGACCGGCAGCGCGGGCGGCGGCGGCCTCGGCGGCATTACCGGGTTGACCCTCCTCTTCACCCTCCGGACGAGCATTGATGACCGCCACGAAGCCACGCTCCGCAAAGCCAGCGAAGGCGGCCGTATCCGGTTGGGCCGATACTGTCAGTCGATCATTGATTTGTGCGGCGTTCATGGCGCTGTTCTCTTTCAATTTAATATACATTATTGTATATTGTATAATGAAGTGATGTCAAGAGAGCGTACAGGCCAATGCCGGGCAACGGGACGCTGGTGCCGAGCTGTCAAAGGTTCAGATTGCGGTAAATCCGTTGTCGACGAAAAGATGGATGCCATTGACGAAATTGGACTCGTCGGAGGCGAGATAGAGGGCGGCGCGCGCTACATCTTCGGGCTCTCCGATCCGGCCTTGCTGTGCGGCGATTGCTGCATCCGAAACATCAACACCAAAGGCTTGCAGCGCGGCCACCTCGCGCAAGCCGTGCGGCGTGCGGATGAAGCCGGGGCAAACGGCATTGCAACGAATATTGCGATCGCGAAACTCGACGGCAATGGCACGGGCGAACATGTGCACTGCACCTTTCGTCGTATCGTAAAGCACTTCCATCGGCGTTGCCGCAACTGCCGAGATCGATGATGTACAGACGATGGAGCCGCCGCCGGCCGCGATCATGCCTGGCAGCACTGCCTTCGTCATGAGAAACATGGATCGCACATTGACGCCATGCAGCCATTCCCATTCCTCCAATGTCGTCTCGAGGAACGGCTTGATGACTATGGTGCCGGCATGATTGAAGAGTACCGTCACGGCGCCGAAACGCTCTTCGATACCTCTGACGGCCGCATTGACGGCTGCTTCGTCCGAAACGTCAGCCACCCAATAATCGGCAACGCCACCTGCTTCTTGAATGGCCTGCACCGTCTCCGCCGCCGCTGCGGCATTTCTATCGATGATCGCGACCTTCGCACCTTCTGCCGCAAACAAGCGCGAGGCGGCTCCGCCCATGCCGGTGGCTCCGCCTGAAATAATGGCAATCTTGCCCTTGAGCCTGTCCGTCATTTGTTCCTCCCGATGTGCTTCATTTTGATATGCGCCGTTGTGCGGAATATAATTCTATATATTTGCGACGTCTCGCAAGCCCGGTGCGAGAGTAAGCCGTCTTTTGCTGGTAACGGAAAAGGATGTCACCGTCCGGATTTCCGCTTACCGGATCAGGCGGCTTCGATCGCTTTGCCGCCCGCATTCGAGAGACGGGTGGCCGGTTCAGGTGACCTATCGCAGATAATGGATATGCGGCCGCTCGTGATGAGGCGAGATCTCGATCCGGGCTTCCACGGCGAAGACGTCCCGCAGGAGATCTTCGGTCAGGACATCTTCCGGGGCGCCGGCGGCCACGATCCGGCCGTGCTGCATGATAATCAGCTGGTCGCAGAACATGGCGGCGTGGTTGAGATCGTGAAGGGCGATGATGCTGGTGATCGGCAGGCCGGAAACCAGCCGCATCAGGCTGATCTGATGCTGAATGTCGAGATGGTTGGTCGGCTCGTCGAGGATGAGCTCTTTCGGCGCCTGTGCCAGGGCTCGGGCAATGTGGGTGCGCTGCTTTTCCCCGCCCGACAGGCTCTGCCAACGGTCGTTGCGCTTTTCCTTCATCCCGGCGCGCTCAATGGCGCTTTCCACGGTCTCGTCATCGGCCGATGTCCAGCCTGAAAACATCGATCGATGCGGAAATCGGCCGAGCTTTACGACGTCGATGACCTGGAGATTGGCATTGGTCGTGCTGTGCTGCTCGACAAAGGCCATGCGCCTTGCGATCGCGCGCCGACGCATCTGGTTAAGATCGCGCCCTTCAAGCATGATGCGGCCGGAATTCGGTTTTTTCAATCCGGCCAGCAGGCGCAGGAGCGACGTCTTTCCCGAGCCGTTCGGCCCGAGCAGGCCGAGCATTTTTCCTGCAGGCGCTTCGAAGGAGACACCATCGAGTATGGTCTTCCTGCCGATTTTCCAGATGATGTTGTCAGCCTTGATGCTCATGATGCGCGCTGGAACCGGTAGAGAATGATCGCAAAGAAAGGGACGCCGACAAGCGCCGTGACCACCCCGATCGGCAAGACCTGCTGCGGGACGAGGGCGCGAGAGGCGATATCCGCCAGCACCATGAACATCGCTCCGATGACGGTGCAAGCCGGCAGCAGCCGGATGTGAAGCGGCCCGACGATGAAGCGTGCCGTATGCGGTACGACAAGGCCGACAAAGCCGATCGAGCCGACCATGCTCACGATGGTTGCCGTCATCATCGCGGTCAGTGCGAAGAGCCCCATCCGCGCTCGCCCGACATTGACGCCTAGGGACGAGGCTGCCTCGTCGCCAAAGGCGAAGGCATCCAGGATGCGGGCATAGAACAGACAGGCAGCGAGCCCGAAGCCGACAACAATCGAGACCAGCATGAATTCCGGCCAGCGGACGCCACCGAAACTGCCGAGCAGCCAGAACATCACATCCCGTGCCTGTTGTGCGTTTCCCGACGTCGTCACGATATAGGACGTCGCGGCATTGAACAGCTGAGAGGCGGCAACGCCGGCTAGGATCGTGCGATCGGCACCGCCTCGCGTGCCGTTGGAAAGAAGCGCGACGAAGAAAAACGTCGCGAATGCTCCGGCAAAGGCACCGGCCGACAACGAAACCGCGCCGGCGCCGACGCCAAGGATGACGACCGCGACGGCACCTGTCGAGGCGCCCGCCGAGATGCCGAGCACATAGGGTTCGGCAAGGGAGTTTCGAAGGAGCGATTGCATGATTGCCCCTGACAGCGCCAGCCCTGCGCCGCAGAAAGCCGCCACCAATGCCCGGCTGAGGCGATAGTCCCAGATGACCGTTTCGTGGATGCGGTTAAGTTCGACACCCGTCCAGCCCAGCCTGTTGGTAATCGCGTAGAACGTCGTCGACAGCGGGATCGGCAGGTCACCGATGCCAACGCTGATACCGATGATCAGGCCGATCGCTGTAAGGGAGGCCAACAGCAACAGGCCGAAGACGGCCAGTTGCTGTTGGCTGCGGTATGCGTCGATCACTTCAATAGACCAAGTGCCTTGAGCTGCTGGGCGACCTGCTCAGCGCCATAGACCGTGCGGATGGTCGGGTTCATGGCCTGGCCGTCCATGACGACGATGGCCTTGTTCTTGACGGCGGGAAGCTGGCTGACGGCCGGGTCGGTGGTGAGAAACTTGATCTTGGCTTCCGGCTTGTCGAGCTCCCAGCGATTACGGTCGAGGCTGGCGACGACGATGACGTCGGGATTGGTCGCGATGATGCTCTCCCAGCCGAGTGTCGGCCATTCGGCCTCCGTGGTAATAGCATTCTTGCCGCCGAGCAGATCGGCTATGAAGCCGGATGCTCCGTTCTTGCCGCCGAGATAGGCGTCGGAGGAGGGGGATTGGCTCGAGAACCAGAAGACGTAGGAAAGCTGTTTGCCGTCGTGGGGCACATCAGCGCGCAATGCCGCTTGACGCTTCTTAAAGTCGGCGATCAGGGCCTGGCCGCGATCGGAGACATCAAAAATCTTCGAGAGCTCGTCGATCTCCTTGTAGAGAAGATCCATGTTCCATAGTTCTCCGCGGCTGCCGTACTGGTCCTTGACCGCGGCCGTGCTGAGGCAGGTGCTGGGAGACAGATATGCCGGGATGCCGACCTTCTCGAAATCCTCGCGCTTGGCGACCTTGCTGTTCGGTCCCATCAGGCTTGGTAAGGCCGCAGCCACGAAATCGGGATTTTCCGAGAGGATCGATTCAAACGTCGGAAACTCGACGGTCAGCAATTTGACCTTGGAATTGGCCTCGGCGAGCTCGGGCAGAACCTTGCTCGGCCAGAAGGCGGTGCCGACCATTTTGTCCTGCAGGCCAAGCAAAAGAAGAATTTCGGCACTGTTCTGGCCGAGCCCGATCGCCCGTTCCGGCGCTTTCTGGAATGTGACCTTGGCGCCGCAATTGTCGATGGTCAGGGGATAGCTGGTGGATGCGGCAGATGCTGCCGGTACGGCAAGACCGAGCGCCGCGCAAAGAGCCGGGACGGCCAAAAGCGATTTCAATATGGTCACGAAAAACATCCTGATTGTTTGCGGCCAAATATGGACGGGTGAAAACACCCGCGGCGGTATAGCCTTGCCGGCCGGTCACAAACAAGAGGAATTTACTCATATTTCTACAGATTCCGCGCGCGGATCAGGACAAATCCCAGATTCGCTGGTATCGCTTCCGTAACCGACCGTCAGAAGCCGAGATCGAGCTGGGATTGCGAGCGGCCATCATCGGTTTCTTCGTTCGTCAGGGATGACAGCGTGACGCCGAGTAGCCGAACCGGCCGTCTGAACGGATGGACGGTCGCCAGAAGCGCGGATGCCGCTTCTAAGATTTCGCCCATGTCAGCGACCGGGAGAGAGGCCGTCCGACTGCGTGTCGCCTGCGTGAAATCCGAGTACTTGATCTTCACGGTCACCGTCTTGCCGCTGATGCCGCTGGCTTCGCAGTAGCGCCAGACCTTCTCTGCGAGCGGCCGCAATTCCGCCGTCGCCAGATCGAGGTCGTCGATATCTTCGGGAAACGTATCCTCCGCGCCGACGGATTTGCGGATCCGGTCGGGCCTCACCTGGCGCTCGTCGATGCCCCGGGCGATCCCGTAGAAATAAGGTCCGGACTTTCCGAAATGCTCCTGCAGGAAGGCGAGGGACTTTGATTTCAGATCGAGCCCGGTTTCGATCCCGTATTTGCGCATGCGTTCGGCGGTCGCAGGCCCCACACCATGGAATTTGCTGACGGGCAGCGCCTCGACAAATGCCGGCCCGTTCTTCGGCGTGATCACCGCCTGGCCGTTGGGCTTGTTCAGATCGCTCGCCATCTTGGCGAGGAACTTGTTGTAGGAGATGCCGGCGGAAGCATTGAGCCCGGTGATCTGCTTGATCCTCGCCCGGATTTCCAGCGCGATCTCGGTGGCGATCTCCATGCCCTTGAGGTTTTCGGTGACGTCGAGATATGCCTCGTCGAGCGACAATGGCTCGATCAGCGGCGTATATTCGGCGAAGATCTCGCGGATCTGCTGCGATACGGCCTTGTAGACGTCGAAGCGCGGCGGCACGAATATCAAATCCGGGCATTTGCGCTTGGCGGTCACCGACGGCATGGCTGAGCGAACGCCGAAGGCGCGGGCCTCATAGCTTGCCGCCGCCACCACGCCGCGCGCCGCGAACCCGCCGACCGCGAGCGGCTTGCCGCGCAGTTCGGGATCGTCGCGCTGTTCGACCGACGCGTAAAAGGCATCCATGTCCACATGGATGATTTTGCGGACGGGCGGCGAGCTCATATCGTTCATTATCGTCTCGGCAATCCGCGCTGGAACGAGGTAGGTTGAGCATGATGTCGTCCGAAAACCGCTCACACTTTTCGGCATCATGCTCCAGGCTTTCAGCGCCGCCGTAAATCGCGGTAGGGCCGAACAAATACGGAACATATCACGCTTGGCGATGATATCAAACCGGCTGCGGATCTTGCCGGGCAGGACTTCGCGATGTCGCTGCCGGCCTGGATTGTCAGAGACCAAGCGTGCTGAGCCAGTTATCGAAACTCGACACCGTGGCCGTGCGCGACGGCGCTTCCGTCTTGAAATCCCGAGAATGCCTGCGCACTTCGCTTGGATTGTAGCCGAACTCATGAGTGAAGGCCCGGCAGAAGTTGGCGGCGGACTCGAAACAGAACTGACCGGCGATTTCGCCGATTTTCCGACCATCGGCGGGATCGTTAAGTGCGGCGCGCGCGGCCAGAAGCCGTTTCCTTCTTATGTAGTTGAGCACTCCGCTCGAAGTCTGGAACAGCTCGTAAAGACGGGTCCGCGAAATCGCCAGTTCACGGCTTAGGGTTTCCGGCGTCAATTCCGTGGATCCCAGATTGTTCTGAATGAAGTGTCTTGCCCGGGTCATCAACCCGCTTTGCGATATTTCGCCATCGATCTGGCTGTGCGCCAAGGGCGAGATCGTATGGAACACCATCTCCCGAAGCTGGTTCCTGACGCCTGGAAGATCGTCTCTGGTCAAACGAAGGAGATTGACTTCGAGAAAATCCATGTAACTCGAAAGTAACGAGACGCGCGGACCTCCAAGTACAATATTGCTGCTGGCGCTCGGCAGCCCACCATAGGCGGCAAACAGATCGCATGGCAGGATCAATGTCGTGGATTGCGCCGGCAAGGTCCGTCCGTAAAAGGGGCAGCCCAGCATCCGGATTTCCATCATGCCGGGTTCGTTTTCGACAACCTTGCCGTTGACGCTCGTCCAAGTCTTTCCGGTGCGCAGAAAAGTGATCTGCCAATGATCTATCGAGCTGAAGCGCACCTTTTCCGGGGAGCGTTCGAAACTGAATGCCGGCGTGTCCTGCTGAATGAGCAGGACACCTTCGAGATTCCATGCGACCTGCTTAACCGCGAACGGCTCACATGCTTTTGCTTGATTTTGCAGCCGCATATCGATCAGCGGAGCCATGCGCTCCTGCCAGGCTGCAAATTGCCGATCGGGGTGCAGCTCCTCCGTTGAAAATGGCAGGGACGCCAGCTCCGTCCTTTCGGGGACTTCACTGTAAAGCGGTGCCTGAGGAGAACGGAGCCAGCGGCGCCGCTCGACAGCCTTGGGCTGTTCAAATGGAATATCTGCTTTGCTCCACATCATTGTAGCGCCCCCTCGACACTACATGGCGTGTTGTACTTGCCGCGGCTGCAGCGCTCATTGAAAATTCTGCAGCTGGCCCCAACGCCAGTTGATCATATTAAAACCACATTTGTTTGTGGATTAGCCGCCTTCTCGTGAGATCCAGCCTGATTTCCAACTTTTCATGCCGGAACGAATCTGTTTCCGTATTGTAACAGCAAGAGAGAGGGATAAATGCCCGACAGGCTACGTCCTCATCTTTGAGGAGGCAGACGTTTCTGTTCGACAGCGCGGCGAGCAGCTTGGCAAAAGGCCAAACTGCCCGGCTGATGATCTCCGGCGGCCATCGCAAGGAACGCAAAACTAATACCCGAGAGGGTCGCATTGCCGCAAACCTTACTTCAATACTTGTAACGGTTACTTAAGCATTATTCTCTAATAATTTCAAGAATTTTATCGAGAGACCGAAATAATTTTAATGGATGTGAAAACGAACATAGAGGATATGGAAGTAAGCAAATGGTAGTAAACCTGATTGATCCGAAGTTTTATCTTTCTCGCCTTGTATCAACCTTGACTTCTGTTTGCTTGTGCGCCGTTTTTCTTGCCTACACGGCGGAAAATGCGGCCTCCGCAACCATGAATAAATATAAGTACAAGACCATCGACCTGTACATGAAGAAAAGCGAAAGCAATATGTACTTTTATGGGACCGGTCAGATTCGCAAGAGGACGACGGTTTCCTCCGACGAATATTTCAAGGGGGCACCCTATATCTGCACGCCGAGCGGCTTTGGACGTACCTCGCATTGCTACAATCGATAAACTAGAACCGTTCCGGCAATTGGTCCCATCTTGCCAGAACGGTTGCGGATGTCTCATTCCATGGCGATGTCATACTCGGTTGACCTCGCTTGTTTTCGATATCTTTTCCGTATCCGGTCCTAGCTGGGCAAGTGCCGGATGACGTAGTTGCCTCTGCGCAGTTTCATTGCCTCGTCGTCGTGTCTCGGGCGGTCGTGACGAAATACATACCATTTCCCGTCCGGCAAACGCTTCTGATAGATGACGCCGTCTTTTTCACGGTGCAGAAAGCAGGACGTCTTCTCCACGTCGTACTTCATGCTGTGCCAACGCGCCTTCATGCATAGCTTGCCGTTGAAGCTCGCATACCAGGTGCCTTTGGCATCGGTTCTGTCGGCGCCGGTATGCGACCATGCCATGAAGCTGCCTTGCTTGGCCGAAAAGTAGCCGGCGCCATCTTTCCAAATCCAGGACCGGCCGGCGTAAAGGCTTTGCACGTCCGAGGCGCTTATCGACGTTGCTTGAATGGCCGAGCGCTCGATCATCCAATCGGCATGCTGCCGGCTCGCAGCATGTGCCGGTCCGCCCAACAGCAACATCGATATGGCTGCACTTGATATAAAGAGTCTTGCGAGAGACATCTTTGCCTCCATTTTCGTTGTTGTTGGTTCAGTTCAACAGAGGGCTGACAACGCGCCAGTCCGGCCGTCCGAGACCATGAGGCCACGGATAGACCTCGCGATCGTCGAAATACACCACTCCCACGATGTTCTTGAATTCGTCATGTGGTTTGGCGGCTTCTTCAGCCCAGGCATGGACGTAGGCCTCGTTTCCCTGGTAGCCCAGCTCCGCGATAACGATCGGCTTTCCATAGGCTTTGACGCGGTCATAGCCCGGTTTGGTTGCTTCGACGAAGGTCGAGTCACGCCCGAGCATGCGCTGGTCGAAAGGCTGATAGCCGAAAACCGAGAGGCCGACGACGTCGACATATTTATCTCCCGGATAATAGGCTTCGAGCCCGTCCTTGCCCATCGGCGACCACATGTATTGGGCGGATGGAAGATCGCGACGGCATACATCGACGGCGTGCTTATATGCCTTCACATATTGCGACGGGCTCCAGTAGGCCCAGGTGAACTGCCCGTTCTTCTCATCCATTTCCTGGGCCCAGCGAATGGTAACGGGCTGCTTCAGCTTGGCGGCGGCCGAGCATATCGACGCCATGTTCGCATCGTAGTGGCCATCCATGATCCCCTGGAAAAGATCGTCCGGCGTGACGCGCCAATTGCGTGCCCAGGACCAGGGCTCGACTGTAATCAGCAGCGAGCGGCCGCGCTGGCGGGCATAGTTGTCTGCGACCTCAAGCGTCGCCAGATCCACATCTTCCCAGGGAAGGAAGAGATGCTCGATCTTGGGATTGGGGTCATTTGAGAAATCGCCGTTCGGATCGTATGCGCCTGATGGCAGCGATTGCGGCGTGATGATCGGCCTCTTGTCATGGAACATGCTTTGGTTGTCGCCCGCCGTTCCAGCACCTTTGTTGGGGGCGTAAACCGCTCCGGACAAACCTGCGAAACAAACGATGGCAGCGGTAAGCTTGAATGCCGTTTTCATTGGACTGCCTCCTTCTGCAGTTCGGCCTTGCTCGTGTTCAAGGTGGCTTTCACGATGCTCAGTCGTTCAGTAACCAGATCGTTAGCGACCAACTTTTTCGCCTCATCGGCATCTTTGGTCGCGGCATGGCGAAATATGAACCATGCCCCACCGGGCTCGCGCTTCTGGTATACGGTTTCATTGAGAATGCGGTGCAGAAAGCAGGTCTTGGCCGGGAACTTGCCGTTGGCCGCGAACCAGGTTGCTTCGAAGCACATACGGCCGGCATCGCTCACGCTCCAGCGGCCCTCGGCCCAGGATTTGCCTGCCTTGCCATCGACCCAGGCAGCGAACCGACGATCTGCGTCCTGCATTTGCCCTGCGCCATCTGGCCATTGCCAGCTCTTGTCGCGATAAAGTCGGTAAAGCTCGAACGCCGTCATCGGGCGAGCGTCGACCGGCAGTTTGGGGCCTTTGCCCGCGGCAGCCGCACTGCTCGACGCGACAGATCCGAGGGTGATGACGGCGGCAAGCGTCGCAGCACTTACGCGGATCAGAAGGCTCGTTTTGTTATATGATGATGCCATTGTCTTTCTCCCGCATAGCAATTGGTATGACTTTCGCGGCGCTCAGAGATTTGTTCCTCTGTCTCGCCATGCTTCGAACATCGCCCTTGGTGCTGGCCGAATTTCCGATGGTGGAAATGCGGAATCCGAGCTGCGCGGCAGCTTCCTTGCGAAAGGCGTTTCTGAGATCCACCAGGATTGGCTGGCGCATATTCGCCTTGAGCTGGATCAGGTCGAGATTCCTAATGATCGCCCATTCGGTCATGACGACCGCCGCATCGGCATTTCGCGCGCAGTCATAAGGATCGTCGCAGAACGCCACGTCATCGAGGATCTTGGCAGCATTCTCGATGCCCATCGGATCGTAAGCGCGAATATGGCCGCCAAAGCGCTGCAGCGCTTCGATCAGTGGAACTGAGGGGGCTTCGCGCATGTCGTCCGTGTCGGGCCTGCAAGTAAGGCCGAGAACGGCGATGGTCAGGCCGTCTATATTGCCGCCAAGCGCTTCGACGACCCTGAGCGCCATGCGCCGCTTGCGGGCGTCGTTCGCCGCAACGGTTTCCTCGATTACGCGCAGCGCGACGCCATAATCCTGCGCGGTTCGCAAAAGTGCGAGCGTATCGCCTGGAAAACAGGAGCCGCCGAAGCCGGGACCTGCCGTCAGGAAAGTCGTGCCTATGCGCTTGTCCAATCCTATCCCGAGCGCCAGTTCCTCCACATCGCTGCCGAGATGTTCGCAAAGATCGGCAAGCTCGTTGATGAAGGTTATTTTGGTCGCCAGAAATGCGTTGGCCGCATATTTGATCAATTCCGCGGTGCGCCGCGCCGTCACCACAACCGGTATATCCTGGAGATCCATCGGGTCGGCGTAGAGTTCCAGCAGGCGCTTATAGGCACGTTCGTCGTCGACGCCGATAACGACACGGTCCGGCGTGAGCGAATTCTGTACCGCAACGCCTTCGCATAGGAATTCCGGATTGGAGGCGACGGAGAACGTGCCTGGCTTGCGTGTCGCGGCGATGATCTTTTGCACCATGTCGCCGGTGCCGACGGGCACGGTCGATTTAACGACCACAACCGTGTCGTCCGCTATCAACGGCGCAAGGTCGCTTGCCGCGCGGTAGAGGCTGGAAAGATCTGGTTCGCCGCGGTCATTGCGGGGCGGAGTGCTGACGGCGATGAAGACGATGGCAGCTTGCCTGACCGCCCGGGCGAGGTTGCAGGTAAAATCAAGCCGTCCCGACGCGCAGTTCCGTTCGACCATTTCGTCGAGGTGCGGCTCGTAGATCGGCATTCTGCCCTGTCGGAGGCCGGCAATCTTCGGCGGATCCTTGTCCACGCAGACGACGTCATGACCCCACTCGGCGAAGCAGGCGCCGCTGACCAAACCCACATATCCCGTTCCGACAACAGCTATCTTCATGGTCTGTTGCGCTTATGCGCCCCTCCTGCTGGGAGTTTCCGTCATGGCGTTGTCGTCATGCCAGTGCGGATCGAACATGATGCGATGCAGTTTGCGTCCGCTGACGCCTGCGCCCGCCACCGACGAACGCTCCACGAAAAGCGCATAGCCGCTGGCGCTCCATGTCAGCGACAGCACTCCGTCGGCACCGCGCTCTCTGGCGGCAAATCCCGGCAGGGCGATGAGAGCGAGCAATGCACTCGCAACGGCAGGGCGATAGAAGCGGCTGCTCATGGAGACGGTGTTCTCCAATGCGTGCTTCAGAATGATCACCAATAGCAGCAGCGTGTAGATCGCCGCGTTCATCGTCGCGAAGATATAAAAGCCGCTCGTTTCTCCGGCGTCGCGAACCGTCAGGACAGGCACGATGGAAACGAGAGACAGAAGCGCATAAGGCGCCAGCACACGGAAGGGCAGTGGATCGACATTCGACGTGCCTTTCGGCGTGACGCGAAAATCGACGAAAGATCCAGTCGTCCAATCCCGTATCGCTGCGATTGTCCCTGCAAACGCCCATGGCCAGCGCGCGAACAGAAACAGCGTCACTTCCCAGCTGAGGATCTTCGCATCCACCGGCCTGAACGTGCCGGTACGGCGCCAGCGATAGGCGAATGCGATCAGCAGGAACGATTGCGGCAGGAAGTGAAGCAGAAAATCGGGATAGGACACATTGACGAAGTTCCGTCCTCCCATGAGCGCTATTATGGGCAGCATGAACATCAGCGCCATGAACAGCGAAAATAGCGGATACCAGAGCTGCGAGAACAGGAACTGCGCTCTCAACCGAGGTGGCAGGCAGGGAAGTAGCTTCGGTGAATATTGCAGCAAGATCATCATCAGGCTGCGCGACCACTGGAACTCCTGCGTGATGAGATCGGTAAAGGTACGTGGACCATCGCCATGAGCAATCGCATCAATAGCGTGAACGCCGCGCCACCCATGGGCATTCATCATGAGCGTCGTCGAATGATCCTCGGCGAGTTCGGGCCCGAGGCCGCCGATCTCTTCCAGAGCTGCAGTGCGCACGGCATAGTGCGAGCCGATGCAGAGCGGCGCCAGGCCATTGTTGAAACCGGCTTGCAGCGATCCATGCATGCTCGCTTCGGCATAAAGGCGCCCCCGCGCAGACCAGCTCTCATGAGCGTTGCTGTCGCAGATGCTGGGCGCGGATACGTAGCCGATCGCGGGATCGGCGAACGGACGCAGCATCTGGTAAAGATAGTCCCGGTCCGGTACGTGATCGGCATCGAGCTGCACGACGAAGTCATAACGTTCATAGCCATAATGGTCATAGAAGAAGGCGAGGTTTCCTTCCTTGCAGCGCGTGCGCCGCGGCCATGTCTGGCGGTGATAATCGTCCCTTCCTTTGCGGGTGGACAGCTGGACGCCGTGCCTACGGCACCAATCGATCGTCGAAGCCGAGGGATCCTCGTCGGCAAGCCAGGTATCGTGCGGCACCTCCTGCGCCAGCATGGCTTGCAGCGTGCGGGCAACGACATCGAACGGTTCCGAAGGCGCCTTTGTCACCACCATCGCCACACGGCTGCCTGCCGGCAGGCGCAGCGGCCCGTTTGGCTTCCGCGCATGATAGAATACGGCGACGAAATAGGCTGGAAGAAGGCTCGTCCATGCCAGAACGGTGGTGATCAGAATGGATCCGAGCGGATCGATATGGTGGGCCGGCAGGAGCCACCACCACCAAAGATAGGCGAGTGCCGCAAACCATATCGCGGCACAGACGATATATTCCGCGCGCCGATAGCCTGAGAGGATCTGAACCATCAGTGGCTCGTCCTGCACGGCGGATCTGTTTATCTTGGGCGTCCTCACGATTGCGTCTCCAATCCAAAGAATGGAGCTGCCGTTCGGATGATGGTTCCGATATCGGAATACAGCGGTTGAAAGCCGAGTTTTTCGGCGGCGAGATCCGACGCCGCATAGAGCGCCGGCGGATCACCCGGCCGGCGAGGGCGCATCGCAACCGGCACGGAGCGTCTCGAGGCAATTCCGATGGCGTCCAGGACTTCCCTGATCGACGTTCCGCGGCCGGTTCCGAGATTGATGGCGAGATTGGCGCCGCCCGCCATCAGATATTTGACGGCGAGAGCATGGCCGCGAGCCAGATCCATGACATGGATGTAATCGCGGACGCAGGTGCCATCAGGCGTATCGTAATCATCGCCATAGACCTCGAGGCAGTCGATGGAGCCCGTCGCAGCGAGCAGCGCGCGGGGGATCAGATGCGTCTCCGGAGTGTGCCATTCGCCGAGCTCCTGCTCGGGATCGGCGCCCGCCGCATTGAAATAGCGTAGCGCGACGTAGCGGAGCCCGTAGGCCGCCGCATAGTCGGTCAGCATGTGTTCGGCGATGAGCTTCGTGCGGCCATAGGGATTTATGGGACGCTGCGGCTCACATTCGCGGATCGGCAATTGATCCGGTATGCCATAGACCGCGCAGCTCGATGAAAAGATGAGCTTGTCGATACCGGTGGTGCGACAGGCTTCCAGCAGCGAATGCGTGCCGTTGACGTTGTTGGCGTAGTATTTTGCCGGCTCTTCGACGGATTCGCCGACATAGGCCGAGGCTGCGAAATGGATGACCGCTTCAGGCTGATATCTTCTGATGGTCTCGACCAGGCGACGTGTGTTGAGAATATCCCCCTCTATGAACGGTCCCCAGCGGACCGATTCAAGATGACCCGTCGAAAGATTGTCATAGACGACTGGTTCGAAACCTTCTCTATGCAGAAGCTTGGCCGTGTGGCTGCCGATGAAGCCGGCACCGCCCGCGACGAGGATGGTGCGCGCAGACATCAGATGACCTCTACGAGTTCGTTGCCTTGCCGATGAAGCTGACGTTCGAAATAGGCAACCGTCGACTTCAGGCCTTCGGCCAGAGCGACCGTCGGCTCCCATGCCAAGTCCCGCTTTGCGATCGTGATGTCGGGACGACGCTGGCGAGGGTCGTCGATTGGCAGCGGCTTGTAGACAAGTTTCGATGGCGAGCCCGTCAGCGCGATGACCTGTTCGGCAAGTTCGCGGACGCTGAACTCGGCCGGATTGCCCAGATTGATCGGCATATGAAGCGGCAACGGATTGCCCATCAGCCGAACGAAGCCTTCGATAAGATCGTCGACATAGCAGAACGAGCGCGTCTGCGATCCGTCGCCGTAGACGGTAATATCCTGCCCCTTGAGCGCCTGGACGATGAAATTGGAAACGACGCGGCCATCATCGGGACGCATGCGCGGCCCGTAGGTGTTGAAGATGCGCGCGATCCTGATGTCCACACCATGTCTCATATGAAAATCATAGAAAAGCGTTTCGGCCGAACGCTTTCCCTCGTCATAGCAGGAGCGCGGGCCAAATGAGTTGACATGGCCCCAATAGCGTTCCGGCTGGGGATGCACCTGCGGGTCTCCGTAGATTTCCGAGGTGGAAGCCTGGAATATGCGGGCCTGGTGCCGTGCCGCCAGTTCGAGCAGGTTCAGCGAACCGAAAACGCATGTCTTCAAAGTATGGATCGGATCTGCCTGATAGTGCACGGGCGATGCGGGACAGGCCAGATTGTAGATCTCGTCGACCGGCAGATCGATGGGATTGACGATATCGTGGCGAACGAAGCTGAAGGCGTCGTAGCGAAGCAAATGCCGCAAATTCTCCGTCCGCCCCGTTGAGAAGTCGTCGGCACAAATGACCTGACAACCATCCCGCAATAGCCACTCACAGAGATGAGAACCCAGAAAACCCGCGCCGCCGGCAACAAGAACCGTACGGCGTTCGGAATTTCTCGAATACAAATTCGTATATCTGAGCGGCATATTCATAGAACTCTCCACTTTTATGGTGATACACAAACATAGATGTGACGGCTGTACTGCACACACGCCGTTTTTCGCCTCGCAATCAAATATAGTTTCGGCGAGGACTATGATTAATAAATTACTAATGTCTGAGGTTTCTGTCGTTATCAGGGAATTCGAGATTTTTACAATCTGTACATTTGTTGGCCGCGAAAGACGCCGGGTAAGCGAAATCAAACGCTTTCAGCAAAAGGCCATCGCTGACTGCTTCGAGGCAGGCTCAGTCGGTATCGGCGGTGGGATTCCCGTCTTTTCTGCAATTTACCGCAGGACACGAAGCATTGCTTTCGTCGCCTGCTAGAAAAACTGCCTTTGGATTCCAGACATTCGCAACGATCATTTTTGCAACGGGACGCTGTGCCCTGCTGCCTAAACCATCGGAGCGAAGCCTATGTCGATCAATCGCCGTCAATTCCAACAATTATTGCTCCTCGGAGGTGCCGGTCTGGCATTCGGCAGCCTGCCGCGATTGGCCGGTGCCGCGGAGACGCCCGTCAGCGGCGGAACCCTGAACTGGGCCTATTATCCCGATCCGACGGCGCTGATTGCGATCAACACGTCTTCGGGTACGGGACAGGCGATCGGGCCGAAGATCAACGAGGGACTGCTCGACTTCGACTATGATCTCAATCCCAGGCCGCTTCTGGCGACATCATGGTCCGTCAGCGGCGATGGTCTTCGCTACACGTTTGCGCTTCGCAAGGGCGTCAAATGGCATGACGGCAAGGATTTCACCTCCGAGGATGTCAAGTTCACGATCTTCCGCCTGAAGGAAGCGCATCCGCGCGGGCGCATCACCTTTCAAAACGTGACTTCGGTCGAAACGCCCGATCCCCTGACGGTTGTCATCGTGCTCTCCAAGCCGGCGCCCTATCTGATTTCCGCGCTCGGCAGTTCGGAATCGCCGATCGTGCCGAAGCATGTCTATGAAGCCTTCAAGCCGACCGAGCAGCCGACGCTTGCGCAGACGATCGGCACCGGTCCCTTCATTCTCAAGGAGTGGGTGCCGGGCAGCCATCTGATCTTCGATCGCAACCCCGATTATTGGGACGCGCCAAAGCCCTATCTCGACCGCGTCGTCCTGCGCGTCATCCTCGATCCGGCGGCAAGGGCGGCTGCTCTTGAGACAGGAGAGATCGACATTGGCGCAAATCCGGTGCCGCTATCGGATATCGAGCGGCTGAAGGCCAATGCCAATCTCACCGTCGATACGACGACCTACGCCTATTCCGGGCCGCAGCAGCAGCTATTCTTCAATTATGAGAACGAGATCCTGACGAAGAAGGATGTGCGGCTGGCGATCGCGCATGCCATCGACCTGCAGAAGCTCGTGGATATCGCTCTGTTCGGCTACGCCAAGGTTTCTCCAAGCCCGATCAGCACCGCATTGCCGAAATGGTACGATCCGAGCATCAAGGCGCGTGAACCAGACCCAAAGCTTGCCAACAAGCTGCTCGATGATGCCGGCTATCCGCGCGGCGCCAACGGCACGCGTTTCAAGCTGCGGCTTGCCTACAACTCCTTTCTTCAGCCCTCCTATGCCGACTTCATCAAGCAGTCGCTTGCCGCGGTCGGCATCGACGCCGAAATCCTGAAGCTCGATCTCGCCACTTTCCTGAAGACCGTCTATACGGATCGTGCCTGGGACCTGGTGATCGAATCCCTGTCCAATACGTTCGATCCGACGCTCGGAGTGCAGCGCGCCTACTGGTCGAAGAACTTCAAGATCGGCCTGGTGTTCTCCAACGCCAGCCACTATTCAAACCCGGACGTCGATGCGGTCCTTGAAGCAGCCGCCACCGAGCCGGACGAGGCCAAGCGCCGGCAGCTCTGGTACAAGTTCCAGCACATCATCCATGACGACGTCGTGTCCGTCGATCTGGTGGCGGCGGGCGCGCAGATCGTTGCCAACAAGCGGGTGAAGAATTTCGCACCCGGGGCGCAGGGCATCAACAACAGCTTCGGCCAGATATGGCTGAGCCCGAACGCTTGAAGGGGTCGAGGCAGGCTTAGTTGTTTGCAATCAGGGAGCCGGCTTAGCCAAGCCGGCTCAATGCGTTCCTCGCAGCGATCGTGCGGATCATATGGCTCTGGGGCGCATGCGACCGGGCTGTGATCGCATCGCGATGGTGGCGCTCAAGCTGGAAGTCGCGATTGAGGCCGGGATTTCCGGCGAGCTCGAGTGCCAGGCTGGTGACGGCAACGGCATTGTCGATGACGACGTGGCGGACATGCATGCCATCCATTCCGACCGGCCTGCCGGCATCGACATCCTCGCCGAGCGAGCGCAGCAATCGCGCATTCGTCGCAAGCCGCACCTCGATTTCACCCAACCCATCCTGGATGCGCGGCACCGTTGCGATCGGTGCGCCGAGGCTGGCAGGGCTGTGCTTGCTCGCAAAGCCAAGAGCGCGGTCGCGCGCTGATGTCGCGACACCGTGATAGACCGCACCTAGCAGGCCGAAGAAGAAGGCTGCTGCATGCTCGTCGCGGCGGATCGGCTCGCTGGCCGGCTGCGCTTCGATGAGATCGTCGAGCGGCACCGATACGTCTTCGAGAATGATATCGTCGCTCGCCGTCGCGTGCATGCCGGCCGCATTCCAGCTCTTCTCAATACGCAGGCCAGCGGCATCCGTCGGCACCAGGAAAGAGGCAAGCCGAGGTTCCGGCTCATCGGTGACGGCGAGCAGCGATACCCATTTGAGAACCGGAATGCCGGTCACATAGCTTTTATGGCCGGAGATACGCCAGCGATTACCGTCACGGCGCGCGATCGTTTCGGGCAGGGTGCCGTGGGCCGGCGAGCCGATGCGCGGCTCGGCCTGCGCATTGTTGATCAGCGCCACACCCTGCCTGTTTGCCGATAGCACGCGCTCCGCCAGATGCGCGGGCCATTTGCCGAAGCGGCGGATGGCAAAATGCGAGGTATAGTGCATGGCAAGCACCAGCGCGGTCGATGGCTCGCCGCGGGCGATCTCGCTGATAACGGCTTGCGCCGATGTGAGGCCCTCGCCGTGCCCGCCGCGATCCCGGCCGCTGACGAGGCCAAGCAGGCTGGCATCGAACAGCCTATCGAAGTTTTCGAAGGGAAAGGCGCCGGTCGCATCGTGATAGGCGGCGGTTCCAGCAAAGTCCTCAGCAAGGCTTTTGGCCTTGCCCAGCAGATCGGTGAGTTTATCGGTCATCGTTGTTGCTACATCAATCAGGCGACGGCACGTTCGGCAAAGCCGTCGAGATGGCGGCGATCCACCCATTCGCCGATATCGAAATCGCCGGCCAGGAAACCGAAGTCGCGTAGGAAGTTCTTGTAGTGCTCGACGGCGTCGATGAGGTCCGGTTCCAATCCGAGGCCGAGATGGCGGTGGATTTCCGGCCCATTGGCGGCAAGAACCTGCTCTTCGGTCGCCCCGGATTCACGCGCCACGAAGCGGCGGGTCTCTTCCGGATGTGCCTCCGCCCAGGCGCTTGCCTTCAAGATCGCCTCGATCAGTTTCCGCACGAGATCGGGGCGCTCGTCGGCCAGCAGGTCGTCGACGGTCAACACCCGCGGCGATCCCGAATTGATGCGGATCTTTGGATCTGGATGAAAGCCGAACTCGGCAACCTGGGCGGCGCCGATAAGGTTGGCGACGTTGATGCCAGCGGTTCCCTTGACGTAAATCGCGTCCACTTCGCCGCGCAGCAGCGCTGCGATCTCCTCACCATAGGCCTGCCTGCGCTTGAGACCGAAGAGCGAAGGCCCTTCCTGGCTCGCGAGCACGGAATCGGCAAGCGCGATCTCGACAATCTCGACATCGTCGATGGACAGGCCTTCAAGCGAAAGGGCCGAGATGAGACCCTTGAGCGCCGTGGCTCGCATGAAGTCGACGATCCCTTCGGGGCGGCGGGCAATGCCGAAACGCCGGCCCTTGAGATCCTTGGTCGCCTGGATGCCGGTTCCCGGCAAGGTGATGATCGCCTGAAATTCGTCCGTCCATGTGATGCCGACGAGGCGCGTGCGGCGGCCCTCGGAACGCGCGCGAATGGGCGGTACATTGCCGCCATGGCGAAAGGACCAGTCGAGCGTATGGTTGAAATGGCTCTGCCGGATGTTGCGATCCGGCGAGTCGATGATGGATTTCAGCGCGACACCCTCGCTGCGAAAGCCGTCTTCGAGATAGCCGAGCTGCGCTGCAAGTCCGACCGGGGTTGGAACGGGGCAGCGTGTGTACCAGATTTCGGAAATGGCATTGCTGGTCATGATCGTTCCTTTCAGTGGCGCAACCCGGCCTGTTTCATCAGCGGCAGGACATCGCTGCCGAAGAATTCCAGATCGTCGCGGAAGTCGAAGAAGCTGAGCTGGAGCCCGTCGATGCCCGCCGCCTTCAGCTTGACGAACTGGTCGACCACCTGCTCCGGAGAACCGATGACGCGAATATTGCCGCCGATGAAGCGATAAGGATCCTGGGCGTCGCGGCCCTTCCAGGCCTGCGCGTCGGAGTTCAGCGACTGGAAGCCCTGTGGGGATCGCTGATCGGCATGGGCGACGATGCGGTCGGCCAGCTCCCAAGCCTCTTTCTCGGTCGGCCGGCAAATAACCATCGGGTTGAGCAGGGTGCGCACAGTACGTCCCACATCGGCGGCGGCGTCCTTCACCCTCTTCGTGTGAGCCGGCAGGGATGCTAGGGCGCTGTCGATATCCGCGCCCGTCGGGCTGGTGATGAAGACGATATCGGAATAGCGGCCGGCAAAGGCGATGCCGGCATCCGAGCCGGTGGCGCTCACCAGGATCGGCCGGCCGAAATTCGGTTTCGGCGTGACGAAGCCGCCACCGAGCTTCCAGCTGCTCTCTCCTTCGAAGGAATAATTCTCGTCGTCGCTCCATAGCCGCTGCACGACTTCGAGAAATTCCGCCGCAAGCTCATAGCGCCTGTCATGCTCGATGCGCTGCCAACCGAACATTTCGTGCTCGACGGCGCGATGTCCGGTGACGACATTGATGCCCCAGCGCCCTCCGGTGATGTGATCGAGTGTGGCGCCGAACTTGGCAAGGTGCAGCGGATGCCATGGCCCGTAAAGGACATGCATCGTGGAGATAAGCATGATCTTCTTCGTAAGGCCGGCAAGTGCTGCGGTCGAGACGAAGCTGTCGAGCGCCTGTCCGTTGAAGACGCCGCCATAGCCGCCCTTGGGAAGCCATTGCGACAGGGCGAATACCAGATCGAACCCCAACTCCTCCGCGCGCAGCGTCAGTGCCTTGTTGTAGTCGAAGCGCCAATCGGTGGAGCGTTCGAGCGTCGATTGCGTCCAGCCGCCGGCCTGGATCGGCAGGAAGAGGCCGAGAAGAACGGGCTGTTTCAAAGCCTGAGATAGGGGGCTGTCCGGAAAATCGGTCGGTGCGGCGAATTTCGGCAGGCCCACGATGGAGCCGGGTGGGTGCTGGATGGACATGGCATTCCCTGCTTTCGATGCTTCAGGCGGTTGCGACATAGGCGTAGGCGAGGCTGCCGGCGATACCTTCGCCGCCGAGCGTGTGGTCGGCGATACGCTTGTTGTAGATGGTGAGCTCCGGCTGGCTGACGATATCGAGCGCCGGCAGGTCCTCGACGAGGATCTCCTGTATCTCACGCCATTGTTCGACCCGCTTCTTCGGGTCTACCTCGATGGCGGAAGCCTCAAGGAGCGCGTCAACCTTCGGATTGCTATAGGCCGAGCCATTGGAGAAGGGCACGCCCGGCTTGAAGTTCTTGCTCCAGTAAAGCCGCTGAACGCCGACCGTGGGATCAAAGAGGTTGCTCATTCCTTCATAGGCGAAATCGAAATCGCGATCCGTATAGATGCGTTTGGTATAGGTGGCGAAATCCTGGCTGCGCACGCTTACCTCGACGCCGATCTTGGCGAGCGCCTGGCGGATATATTCCGAACCTCGAATATAGGGCTCGCCGCTCGGCACATAATCGAGATTGAGGCGAAAGCGTATGCCGTCCGAGCCACGCGGATGGCCGGCTTCATCCAGCAGCTTTTCCGCCGCGGCAAGATCGATCGGATAGATCTTCAGATCGGCGACATACCATTTCGCCAGGTTGGGATTGATCGGCCCGGGGATCGGCTCGCCATAGCCATAGTTAATTGTGTTGCGGATCACCTTCCGGTCGATGACATGGGCGAAGGCCCGCCGGACACGGATATCCCTGAAGACCGGCTTTTCAAGGTTGAACTCGATGCGGCTGACGCCATTGGCATATTGATAGCCGCGCGTTTCGAAGGCGAGGCTCTCCACGCTCTTGAAGCGTTCGAGATCGCTCAAGGGGACGGGTGTGGACGGCGCCAGATCGATTTCACCGGTTTCGATCGCGATGGAGCGTGCGGCGGCATCGGGGATGAAGCGGACGATCAGCTGATCGAGATAGGGACGAGGCTGGTCCCAGTAATCCGGATTGCGCTCGTAGACGAGATGGCTGCCGCGCACCCATCCCTTGAACTTGAACGGCCCGGTGCCGACAGGCGCCAGATTGACCGGATTTTCGGCGACCTTCGTGCCTTCATAGAGATGGCGCGGGACGATCGGGGATTCCGACGCGGCAAGCGCGGTGATCAGGTAGGGCGCAGGCTTGGAAAGCACCAGGACCGCCGTCAGCGGATCGGGCGTTTCGATCTCGACGAGGTTGAGAAACGTATTGCGCCCGCGTGGATGAACCTCCTTGAGGGTCCTGATCGAAAAAGCGACATCGTCGGCGGTAAACGGCTTGCCGTCGTGCCATTTGACGCCGTCGCGCAGCTTGAAAGTGTAGCGCAGGCCGTCGTCGCTGATAGTCCATTGTCTGGCGAGCAACGGCTGCGGATTGAGGTCGAAATCATAGGTCAGCAGACCCTCGGTCACCTTCGGCGACACATAGACGGAGTTGTAGGCCGTGTGAGCGATGGTCGTCAGGACCGGCGGTTCGGCGGCGAGCAAGAGGGTGGCCGAGCCGCCCCGGGAGGGTGCCGCGTATGTGGCGGCTCCCGTCATGATCGTTGCGCCGAGCGCTGCCGAGGAGAGCAGGAAACTGCGACGGGAAATTGTTCGAAGTCTGATCATCTGAGGGTGCCTCGTATCTTGGTGGGCCGTACTGCGGCGTGCCAGCGACGGCTGGTTTTATCTTCTCGATAAGAACGGTTCCCGTAGGTTCCTTTATTCTCTTTGTTCGATTCCTTAGGAAAAAAGACTTTCATTTATCTAAATCGAGCAATTTACTTCCAAAATATATCGCTATTTCAAGAAATTCTGGAAATATCTACCAATATGGATTTGACAAAACCTACAGATTTAGTCAACTACTATTGCGATGCGGCGACGAAAAATACGATGACGCTGCCGAGGAGTTTCGATGTCGGCTTATATGCGAATAGGGCGGACACTACGCCGGACGGCCATTCAGGCGGTGCCGACGGTGCTTGGCATCGTCATCCTGAATTTCTTCCTGCTGAAGCTGGCGCCGGGTGACGCCGCCGACGTCATGGCCGCCGAAGCCGGCTCGGCAACGGTCGAGACGATGGCGGCCCTGCGCGAGCGTTTCGGCCTGGACAATCCGATCCTCGTGCAGCTTGCGAACTACCTCAACAATCTCGCGCATTTCAGCCTCGGCTTTTCGCCGCGTTACGGCATGCCGGTCGCCGATCTGATCGGCCAGCGTTTGCCCGGCACCCTGACCCTGATGCTGGCCGCACTTATCTTCGCGATCGTGATCGGTCTGACGCTCGGATCGCTGATGGCAAGCTTTGCCGGACGGCTGCCGGACCGGTTGATCTCGATCATCTCGCTGCTTTTCTATTCGATTCCGGGTTTCTGGATCGGGCTGATGCTGATCCTCCTGTTTTCCGTGAAGCTCGGCTGGCTGCCGAGCGGCGGCGACAGTACCATCGGTTCCAGGTTGACCGGCCTGCCGGCGCTGCTTGACCGGGTGCGCTACATGGTGCTGCCGGCTATATCGCTCGCCCTTTTCTATCTCGCCATCTACGCAAGATTGACGCGGGCCGCGATGCTGGAGGTCAAGTCACAGGATTTCGTCCGCACCGCGCGGGCAAAAGGCGTCTCGCCCTTCATTCTGACGACGCGGCATGTGCTGCGCAACGCGCTGATCCCGATCACCACCATGGCCGGCATGCATTTCGGCGGCATGCTGGGCGGCGCCGTCGTCGTCGAGACCGTCTATAGCTGGCCCGGCCTCGGGCGGCTGGCCTTCGAGGCCGTCATGGCCCGCGATTTCAGTGTGCTCCTCGGCATCCTGCTTCTTTCGTCCCTTCTCGTCATCATTGCCAATGCTGCAGTCGACCTTGTGCAAGCCTGGCTCGACCCCAGGATCGGAGCAAGCCGATGAAAGCACGGGAGCTCAAGATCTATGCGGATACGGCGCGTGATTTCAGTGCCAAGGTATCAGAAACGGAAGCAAAAGCTGCGCCTGTTCCGGAACGCCGCTGGACCCATATCCACGCACCCGATGCGCGCACCACAGCCGTCTCGGGTGGACGCTGGCAGGGTCGTCGGCGCGAACTCAGGATCTTCCTTGCCAATCCCAATGCGCTCTTCGGCATAGCCGTTCTCGCCGGCATCATACTTGCGGCCCTGCTTGCGCCGGTGCTCTATCCCGGCGATCCGCTGGAGATGGTGGCGCGCCCCTTCCTCTGGCCTGGGCAGAACTCGGCCTATCCGCTGGGCACGGATTCCATGGGACGCGATGTTCTTGCGGGTATCCTGCATGGCGCTCAGATCTCGTTGACTGTCGGTATCGCTGCGACTTTGCTCGGCCTTGGTGCCGGCGTGACCGTCGGCGCACTTGCCGGATATTTCAGCGGCCTGGTCGATGATCTCCTCGTCAAGCTCATCGAGATCTTCCAGACCATACCGAGCTTCGTTCTTCTCGTGGTGCTGGTCGCGATCGCGCAGCCGACCACATCGACCGTGACCGTTGCGATCGCAATCGTCAGCTGGCCGACGGTCGCGCGCCTGACCCGCGCCGAATTCCGCGCCATTCGTGAGAAGGATTATGTGCTCGCCGCCCGCAGCCTCGGCTTCGGCCATGCCCGCATCATCTTTCGGGAAATCCTGCCGAACGCACTGCCGCCCCTGATCGTCACCTCGTCGGTCATGGTCGCAAGCGCAATCCTGATGGAATCGGCACTGTCCTTCATGGGGCTTGGCGATCCCAATCGCGTCTCCTGGGGCTCGATGATCGGCGCTGGGCGCGATGTCATCCGTACGGCTTGGTATCTCACCGCCTTGCCGGGCCTTGCCATCGTCTTCACGGTTCTGTCGCTCAATCTCATCGGCGACGGACTGAACGACGCCCTTAATCCCCGCTTCTCGGAGGAGCGCTGATGACCTGGCTTCTCGACGTTCGCGATTTTTCCGTCGGCTTCGGTAGCGCACAGCCTGTCAAAGGTGTCAGCTTCAGCGCCGTGGCCGGCGAGATGCTGGCGATCGTCGGGGAATCCGGTTCCGGCAAGTCGCTGACGGCTCTCGGCCTGATGGGGCTGCTGCCCCGGCATGCGAAGACGGCGGGCGAGATCGTCTTTGACGGACGCGACCTCCTGAAATTGCCCGAGCGGGAGATGCGACGCATTCGCGGGCACGACATCGCCATGATCTTTCAAGAGCCGATGACCTCGCTCAACCCCGTGCTGACGATCGGCGACCAGATCATCGAAGTGCTGCGCATTCATGAGAAATTGAGCCGCAAGCAGGCGCGCCAGCGTGCAATCGATCTGCTTGATCTCGTCAGCATTCCGGAGGCTGGCAAGCGCGTCGACGATTATCCACATCAGCTCTCGGGCGGCATGCGCCAGCGCGTGATGATCGCCATTGCCGTTGCCTGCAGTCCGAGGCTCTTGATCGCCGACGAAGCGACGACGGCGCTCGACGTGACGATACAGGCACAGGTGCTGCAACTGCTCGATCGCCTGCGCAGCCAACTCAACATGGCCGTGATCCTCATCACGCATGATCTCGGCATCGTCGCGCAATGGGCCGACCGCGTCGTCGTGATGTATGCCGGGCGAAAGATCGAACAGGGCCTGCCGGGGGCGCTGTTCGAGACGCCGTATCATCCCTATACGCAAGGGTTGCTTGCCGCGTCGCCGCGTTTGAAAGCCGACTATCACTATCGCGATGGGCCGCTGACGGAAATCCGCGGCTCAATCGTCTCCGCAGCCGGCGAGCAGGGCTGTTCATTCCGGCCGCGCTGTCCGGTGGCACGATCCGCTTGCGCGCAGTCCGTACCGCCGCTCGTCGAGGTTTCGGCCAGCCGCGAGGTGGCCTGCCCCTATGTTCCAGCCATTGCGGAGAGAGCCCATGTCGCTTCTGTCGGTCGATAGGCTTTCCACGCACTATCCCGCTGCGGCCGGAACGGTGCGGGCCGTGGATGATGTCTCGCTCGAGATCCTCGAGGGCGAGACGGTGGCGCTGGTCGGCGAATCCGGCTGCGGCAAGTCGACGCTCGGCAAATCCCTGATGCGCCTCATCGATCCCACCTCCGGTCGCGTGACCTTCAAGGGACGTGATGTCGCGGCGATGTCGGGCAGGGAATTGCAGTCGATCCGCCGGCACATCCAGATGATCTTCCAGGACCCGTTTGCCTCGCTCAATCCGCGCCAGACGATCCGGACGATCCTGACCGCACCGCTTAGTGTGCACGGCATCGGCGATCGCAAGAGCCGTGACGCCATTGCCGCCTCGATGGTCGTGCATGTGGGTCTGCCGCCGGATTCGCTCGATCGCTATCCGCATGAGTTTTCCGGCGGCCAGCGCCAGCGCATCGGCATTGCCCGCGCGCTGATCCTGCAGCCGGAGCTGGTCATCTGCGACGAGCCCGTTTCAGCGCTTGATCTGTCGATCCAGGCGCAGATCCTCAATCTTCTCGTCGAGATGAAGACGGAGTTGTCGCTTTCCTATCTTTTCATCTCCCACGATCTTTCGGTCGTGCGCTATTTCGCCGACCGAGTCCTCGTCATGTATCTCGGCCGTATCGTCGAAAGCGCGCCGACGGCAAGGCTCTGGAGCGATGCCAAGCACCCCTACACGCAGGCGCTGCTTGCCGCCGTGCCCGATCCATCGCGGCGCAAGCAGGCGGCGCCGATCACCGGCGATCTGCCGAGCCCGCACAATCCGCCGTCCGGCTGCCGCTTTCACACGCGCTGTCCGCTCGCAACAGACATCTGCCGGACCGATGATCCGGCCTACCGGCAAATGGGCAGCGGCCATGCGGTTGCCTGCCATCACGCAGAATGAAATGGAGAAATGACATGGTCGACTATCGCTATCTCGGGCGCAGCGCGCTGAAGGTATCGCCTCTTACCCTCGGCACGATGATGTTCGGCGGTCCGACGCCTGATGATGTCGCTTTCCGCATCATCGACAAGGCCCGTGACCAGGGTGTCAATTTCATCGACACCGCCGACGTCTATCATGACGGCAAATCGGAAGAGGTGGTCGGCCGTGGCATCAAGGCAAGCCGCGATCATTGGGTGCTCGCGACGAAGTTCGTCAACTCGCACACGAAAGGTCCCAATCTCGGCGGTCATTCGCGCAAATGGGTGATCGAGACCGTTGAGAACTCGCTGCGCCGTCTCAACACCGATTACATCGATATCCTCTACTTCCATCGCGCCGTTTTCGACGCGCCGCTGGAGGAGCCGGTGCGCGCGATTGCCGATCTCATTCGGGCCGGCAAGCTCAGATACTTCGGCGTGTCGAATTTCCGTGGCTGGCGCATCGCGGAGATCTCGCATCTCGCCGATCAGCTCGGCATCGACCGTCCGGTCGCGAGCCAGCCACTTTATAATATCGTCAACCGCACCGCCGAGGCCGAGCAGTTGCCGGCCGCCTATCACTACGGCCTCGGCGTCGTCTCCTACTCGCCCTTGGCGCGCGGCGTGCTGACGGGCAAGTATGAGCCGGGGCAAGCGCCTGCCGCCGACACGCGCGCAGGCCGCGGCGACAAGCGCATTCTTGAAACCGAATGGCGTCCCGAATCCATCGCTATCGCCCAGGAAATTGCCGCGCATGCTGCCGCAAAGAAAGTTACGCCGACCGAATTCGCCATCGCCTGGGTGCTGAACAACAGACTGATCACCTCGGCGATCACGGGGCCGCGCACGGAGGAGCACTGGGACAGCTATATTCGTGCTCTCGATGTCAAGCTTACCGCCGAGGATGAGGCCTTGGTCGATCGCCTTGTCACGACAGGCCATCCGTCCACGCCAGGCTTCAATGATCCGAGCCATCCTGTCGAAGGCCGGGTTCCGGTGAGTGCTGCCGGCGATGCTGAAAACGTCGTGCCGCTTGCTCGCGCCGTAGCCTGATCATCCAGCCCAAGGCCCTGCTTGAGCGGGGCCTTTTCCTTTCGGCGCAAAGAGCCTTTCATGCCCATAACAGCTTCATCAGCCGTGCTCTCCGTACCCGTCGAAACCAATCGGGCGACGTTGCTTGCAAGAGTGCCCGAGCTTGCTGCGGAAATCGCGAAAGGTGCGGCACGACGGGACCTCGAACGCCAGCTCCCGCACGAGGCTTTCGAGCTGTTCAGGCAAGCGGGCCTTGGTGCGTTGCGCATACCGACGAGCCTTGGCGGGCCGGGTGGATCGGTGCTCGATTATATCGAGATGGTGATGACAATTGGCGCGGCCGATTCCAATGTCGCCCACGCGCTCCGCAGCCATTTCAATTTCACCGAGGCGCTGCTGCTCAATCCGGGCAGCGCGGTCGATCGTACGCAGCTTGCCCGCGTCTTGAGCGGCAAGCTCTTCGGCGGCGCTCATACGGAGCAGGGTACGAAACGTCCCGGAGACGTGACGACACGGCTGACGAAATCCGGTGAGAGCTTTCGGCTCAACGGGCAAAAATGGTATGCGACCGGCACGGCGTTTGCCGATTTTGCGTCGTTCAGCGCCAAGGACGATGAGGACCAGCTCGTCAGCGTCCTGCTGCCGGTCGATCGCAAGGGGATCACCATTCTTGACGATTGGGACGGCATAGGGCAGCGGCTGACGGCAAGCGGCGGCGTGCTGCTCGAAGACGTCGAAGTCCTGCCGCACGAGGTTTCGAGGCGTGGGCTGAGCACGCTGATCGGCAGGCATACGTCCACGCTGCGCCAGCTGCATCTCGCCGCCTCGATGGCAGGCGCGGTCCGCGGCGCGCTGGCAGAAGGCACCGAATATGTACGCAGACAGGCGCGCTCGGCAGCCCACAGTGCCGCCGAGACGGCCAATGCCGATCCTTTCGTCCAGAAGATATTGGGCGAGATCGCAGCCAATTCCTTCGCGGTTGATACGCTGATCCGCGAGAGCGCCCGCGCGCTCGACCGGACGGCCGAGGCCTTTGCAGGCGACGATCCGCAGGCACTGGAGACGGCTCTGGTCGACAGCGCGCTGACGACGGCGCGCACGCAGATTGTCGCATCGCAGCTTGCCCTGGCTGCTGCGACCAATGTCTTCGAGCTCGGCGGCGGTTCGGCGACGTCGCGCCATCTCAATCTCGATCGCCACTGGCGCAACATTCGCACCGTACTCAACCATAACCCCTTGCTGCACAAGGCAAGGGTGGTCGGCGATTATTACATCAACGGCACCACGACGCATCTGGAAGAAGGCAAGGTCTTCTAAGCCATGCACATAGACCCGCATTCTCATCATTCCGTCGTCATCGTCGGTGGCGGCTTTGCCGGCGCCCTAACCGCGATAAAGCTGCTCGACCGGACGGATGTGCCGCTGTCGATCACGATACTGGAGCCTCGCGAGGAGCTTGGGCGCGGGGTCGCCTACAGCACGGCCGAGGCCGTTCATCTCGTCAACGGGCCGGCGAGCACGTTTTCCCTTCATCCGGAGGAGCCTGACCATCTCGTTCGCTGGCTCGCCGGCAATGCCTTCCAATATGGCTGGATACCGCCCGCCGATATCGCCGGCAGCTTCCCGCCGCGCTACCTCTATGGAACCTATGTCCGCGACGAGCTGAACCGCGCAATCGCGACGGCCCGCGCCGGATCGACATTCCGTCATGTCAGAGTTTCGGCAACCAACCTGATTTCCGCTCCGCACAAAGTGCGGATCAAGACGAGCGCGGGTCAAACGCTGGAGGCGGACGAAGTAATCCTGGCTCTTGGCGTCTTCCAGCCTCCGCTCAATCCGCGGGAAGCGTCTGTCGCCAAGCACCCGGCTTTTGCGGCGTCTCCCTCGGATGCAGCCGCCTTGGATCGTGTGGCAGATACCGACGAAATCCTGCTCATCGGGTCGAGCCTGTCGATGGTCGATGCGGTCGCCAGCCTGGAGGCGCGCGGCTTTCGCGGCCGGTATCAGGCGATATCCAGGCGTGGTCAATTGATCGAGGATCGCCGCAATGTAGAGCCGGAACGCGATTTTCTCGCCGATGGTCCATTGCCGACGACGGCTCGTGCGTTGCTGTCCCGCGTCAAGGCCGAGCGCCGCGCGCTGGCCGCTGCAGCGAAGGACTGGCAGGCGCTGCCGCTGGCGATCCGACCCTACATCCTGCCTTTGTGGCAGAAGGCAAGCGATGCGGAGAGACTACGATTTGCCCGTCATCTGCGGGCATTTTGGGATGTCACGGCTCATCGGGCCGCGCCCGAGAGCTATCGCGCCGTCACCGATGCGATTGCCGAGGGACGGTTCCAACATCAGCCGGCACGATTGCTCGCAATGAAGCCCGCCGGTGGCTTGATCACAGCCACGTTGAAGACTCGATCGGGCACCCGCAGGCAGTCCTTCGGCGGCGTCATCGATTGTCGCGGTCATCAATTGCATGATTGGCGGCGCATTGGCGATCCCTTCGTCTGCAGCTTGGTCGAAAGCGGCGAGGTTCGTCCGCACAGCACCAGCTTCGGCATCGATGCCACACCAGAGGGCGACGTCATTTCCGAAGAGGGGCGTGTCCATCGCAACGTAAGTGCCATCGGTCATCCCCTTCGAGGCGTTGCCTGGGAATCAAGCTCGATTACGGAACAGCGCACGCAGGCGATCGCGCTGGCGGATCGCATCTTGAGCAAGCTGACCCCACTTGCTCTCGCCGCTTCCTAGAGCTTTTCCGCTTTTCTTCGAATCGCGAAAACGCTCTATCCTTTGTTTTTACGCAATTCCGGACGGAAAACCGCTACGCACTTTTCCTGGAACTGCTCTAAGGCAACATAAAAAGAAGGGGCGCAGCATCGCCCCCTCAAGCAGAACGGGCTGCTTCTTAGTGTCAGCCTTCGCCTTCCTTGATATAGACATCGGCGAAATTCGACTGCACGCCTTCCGCGCCGATCGTGTGATTTTTGACGCGCTTGTTGAAGACGGTGACGTTTTCGAGCGAGATTAGATTGATGACGGGAAGCTCGTCGGCGATGATCTTCTGGAAGTCATTGAATTCCTGCTTGCGCTTTGCTTCGTCGACTTCGACCGATGCCGCCTCGAGCAGGCGGTCGACCTCCGGGTTCTGATAGTGGCTGGCATTGGAGAAGGGTAATCCGAGCTTGAAGTTCTTCGACCAGTAGATGCGCTGCACGCCAAGCGTCGGGTCGAACTGGTTGCCGAGATATTCGGCCGTCAGGTCGAAGGCGCGCTCCGTGTAGACTTTCTGGATGTAGGTCGAGAAGTCGTAGGAATCGATCCTCGCATCGATGCCGATGCGCGCAAGGTTCTGCTTCAGATATTCGGCAACGCGCTTGAAGCCCTCGTTGTAGGAATTGTGCGTCAGGCGAAGCGTAAACCGAGTTCCGCTGCCATTTCTCTTGTAGCCGGCTTCGTCAAGCAATTGCTCGGCGGCCTTCAGATCGAAGGCATAGGGCTTAATCGTAGTATCCAGATATTGCGGCAGGAAGGTGCTGATGGGCGTCGCCGAGACATGCCCATAGCCATACCAGACCGTATTGAGGATGACATTGAGGTCGATGGTGTGAGCGATCGCACGGCGGACACGGACATCTTTCAGATATTCGTTGTCGAGGTTGAGAATGAGCTGCGTCTGGTCACCCTTCGTCCCGTAGCCGCGGGAATCGATGCCGATATTCGGCAGCGCCTTGATGCGCTCGAGATCGGCGAGCGGAATGGGATTGTCGCCGCCAAGATCGAATTCGCCGGTTTCGAAGCCGGCCGCGCGGGCAGCGCCATCGGGCACGAAACGCACGACGATCTGGTCGAGATAGGGCTTGCCTGTATCCCAGTAATCGGGATTGCGCTCGAGAAGGATATGGGAGCCGCGCACCCATTGCCGGAAGATGAAGGGGCCTGTGCCGATGGGCGCGCTGCCGTTGGGATTGGTCGGAACATCCGCGATCTTCACGCCCTCATAGACATGTTTTGGCACGATCGGAGACTCGGCCGCATAGAGCGCCTTCAAGAGATAGGGTGCCGGCTTCGAGAGGCGGAACACCGCAGTCAGCGTGTCAGGCGTGTCGACTGCGATGACATTGGCAAACGAGCCGCGTCCGCGTGGATGGACCTGTTTCAGAAGCTCGATCGAATAGGCCACGTCCGCCGAGGTGAACGGCTTGCCGTCATGCCATTTGACGTTGGGCCTGAGCTTGAACGTATAGGTCAGACCATCTGGAGTGACCGACCATTCGGTTGCGAGCTGTGGCTTCGGCGTGAGGCCGAAGTCGTAAGTGAGCAGGCCCTCAGTGATCTTCGGACTGATCTTCTGCGTTCCGCCGGCAGTATGGGCGAGCGCCAGGATCGTCGGTGGCTCGGGTTCGACGATGAAATTGAGTGTGCCGCCGCGCGGTGGCGTTTCCGCCGCTGCGTAAGCGGTTACGGACGGCAGGAGGGCTGCTGCGGTGGAGAGCAGAAGCAGTTGATTGAAACGGCGGCGATTGATGGTCATTCGGTTTCCTTGCCGACTGAAATAGAGCGGTTCCTGTGCGGATATGCGGCGGACGGGCTGCAAAGAGACTGCGGACCACACGCGGCTGGCGCATCTTCAGGTCGCGAACCGGCAAAACGGAAGAATGTTTTTCTCGTTCGCTGAGAAAGAAAAGCTTCGCGAAATCCCGCTTCGCCGGAAGCTGTCGCAGGCATTTGTCTATTAAAAATATAGACTATTTTGCGATTTTAGTTTTTGCTTCCCGGATGCGCCCCGGGCATGGAAGAAAATGTCCGTCCGCTTGCCGGTAAACGCAAAGCGCGTTCTCGTCTTTGCCGGTCGGATTGTGCTGCAATCGCGCCATGAACACGATTGCGCATATCCGGAAAAAAGCCATCCAGCCGACTTTGGCGCGCTTGCCGCCATTGACCTCGCTGCGCGCCTTCGTCGCCACCGCGCGGCACTTGAGCTTCCTTGGCGCTGCGGAGGAATTGCATGTGACCTCGGCCGCCGTCGGCCAGCAGATCCGGCTCCTGGAGGATTATCTGGGACAGCCGCTTTTTCACAGGATCCGTGGGCAGCTGCAGTTGACGGCCGCAGGTCTCGCGCTCGTTCCCGGCCTGACGAATGCATTCGACGCGGTGCTGGCGACGATGACGCAATTCGCTGCCAGCGATCACGATCTTCCGATCCGCGTGTCCGTGGCGCCATCCTTCGCCAGCAGATGGCTGATCCCGAGATTGGATGCTCTACGCCAGGCGGCGCCGGGCTTGCAGATTCTGCTCGATGCCTCGACGCAATTGACCGATCTGAATGCTGGCGACACCGATTGCGCCATCCGTTATGGCAGCGGCGGCTATCCCGGTCTGGTCGTCGAGCACCTGTTCTCCGAGGCCGTTGTGCCCATCTGCAGCCCGGAATTCGCCGAGCGGCATTGGCTCTGGAGCGGCCCGCAGGCGATCGAGGGCGTGCCGCTGTTGCATGAGGATGGGGCGGAGCACGACCATTCCTGTCCCGACTGGAATGCCTGGCTGCGCGCCGAAGGACTGACGCTGCGCCTGCCGAATGGTGGCTTCCGTCTCAGCCAATCTTCCCTCGTCATCGACGCAGCGCTGGCGGGGCAGGGGCTCGGTCTCGGAAAGGTCCGTCTGGCTGAGGCCGAGCTGAAGGCGGGGCGCCTTGTCAGCCCGTTCGGCAGTCCGCAGCCGGTAAGTTTTTCCTATTTCTTCGTGACGACGCCCGCCAAGGAACGCCTGATGCGCGTCGAACTGTTCCGCAACTGGCTTCAGGCCGAGGTCAAGGCATTGCGGACGATCGGCGATATCCTGTTGCGGAACTCATTGCGCAAATTCGATATCGCCGCCGCCGAATAATATCGATCACTTCAGCCTGAAGCCGAGGCGGCGCGCGGCAACTCCAAGCAGATGTCGCCCCTTCAAGGCTTCGACGCTGCCGATCCTGTTTTTCACCTGCACTGTCCAGTCGATGCGCGGCATGCGCTGTTCGGCCTGAAAGTCCTGCAAGACCGTATTGTAGTGACGCAGATCGTCCGACCTCCGGCTACGATCGTAGCGCTCGTGATGCAGCACCGTCGTCTGCGGCAGCCGTGGCTTGACGGCGGCCGGTATTGCCGGATCGGCATAGCCCACCGTCAAGCCGAAGACCGGAAACACGCCCTCTGGCAATTCCAGCTCGCGTGCCACGGTTTCGGGATCGTTGCGGATCGCGCCGATATAGCAGGTACCCAGGCCCTGCGATTCCAGCGAAACGACGGCATTTTGCGCCGCGAGCGCGGCGTCGATGACGCCGAGCAGGAAGCTCTCGACATAGTCCAGTCCATCGGCGGCGGAACCCTGATCCGCCGCAATGCGGCGTGGCCTGGAAAGGTCGGCAAGCCAGATCAGCAAGAGCGGGGCCTGTGCGATCTGTCTTTGTGTTCCGGCAATGGCGTTCAGCTTGGCCTTGCGCGCCTCGTCTCTGACAGCAACGACACTCCAGGCCTGCAGATTGGATGAACTCGGCGCCGATTGCGCCGCAGCGATTGCAAGGTGGACGACATCGTCCGGAACCGCCTTCGGTAGATAGTCGCGCATGGTGCGATGGGAAAGCAGCGTCTCGATCGTTTCGTTCCAACCCGCGCCGATATGCTGGCTATTGCGGTAGCGCTCGCTGACGAGGGCGGCGAGCCGGTCATCGTCCGGAAGCTTGGCGGTCGCAACTGGCGTCATGCTATTTCTCCTTCATTCGGCGGCAATCGCATAGGGATTGGCGGGCCGTGAAAGACCCAGGTGATCACGCAGCGTGCGACCGGCATATTCTTTGCGAAACAGGCCGCGACGGCGCAGGATGGGCACCACCTCGTCCACGAACACCTCCAGGCCATGCGGCAACACATCGGGCATCAGGTTGAAGCCATCGGCAGCCCCTGCCTGGAACCATTTTTCGATATCATCGGCAATTGCTTCGGGCGTGCCGACAATGGTCCGGTGCCCGGTTCCGCCATTCAAAGCGCGGATGAGGCCGCGCACGGTCAGCTTCTCGCGCTGTGCAAGAGCAAGCGTTGCCCGAAAGAAAGTGTGACCTCCATCGGCCGGCAAGGGAATATCGTCCGGCAGGGGCTCATCGAGCTTTAACTTACTCGGATCGACTTGCAGAACGCCGGAGAGGCGCGCAAGGCTGTATTCCAGTGGAATGAGTTCGCGCAGCTCTTCTTCGCGCCGCCTGGCCTCCGTCTCGGTGCTGCCGATAATCGTTGCAAGGCCGGCAAGCACAAGAAGACTGTCCGCAGAGCGACCATGCCGAGCGGCTCGCGTTCTGAGGTCGCGCGCATAATCGAGCGACTCCTCCAGGGATTGGGAGGCCGAGAATACGGCTTCGGCGTGCCGGGCCGCCAACTCCCGTCCATCGTCCGAGCCGCCGGCCTGCACGATGACAGGGTGTCCCTGCGGCGGACGCGGGACATTATGAGGCCCATGAACGGCAAAATGCTTGCCGCGATGGGCGATCGGATGGACCTTGGTGGTATCGACGAACCGTCCGCTGGCGACATCACCGATGAAGGCGTCTTCCTCCCAGCTGTCCCACAGCGCCTTGACGACCGACGTAAACTCTTCTGCGCGTTCATAACGGCTTTGATGCGCGACCGGCTTTTCCAGGCCGAAGTTCCGGCTTTGCGAGAGATCGGCGCTGGTGACGATATTCCAGCCGACGCGGCCGCCGCTTGCATGATCGAGTGTCGCGAAGCGGCGCGCGATATTGTAGGGCTCGTTATAGGTGGTCGAAGCCGTGGCGATCAGGCCGATATGCTCAGTATGGGCCGCGACCGACGCCAGCACGATGGTCGGCTCCAGTGACGTCAGCGGCCTGAAATCGACGCGATCGGAAATGGCTGCCTGATCGGCGAGAAAGATCGCATCGAAAGTACCACGCTCGGCGATGCGGGCGACATTGATGTAGTGATTGATATCGAAGGATGCACGCGGGTCGCTTCCCCGCATGCGCCAGGCGGCCGGGGAAAATCCGGAATGCAGGATGTTGATGTTGAGGTGAAGCTCGCGTTTCCTGCTCACTGGAATATCCCCGGCTCCGGAAACTCACCGTCGAGGAACCATGTTCCGACATTGCGGGTCTTGTATTCGGCGGGATTGTGAAGCGTGTGGATGCGCACATTGCGCCAGAAGCGATCGTACCCAAGCGGCCTGACGGCGGATCGCGCGCCCATGACCTCGAAGATCTCGCTGGTCACCTCAAGCGCAACCCGGCCGGCGAGCACGTTGGCCGATGCGACCGCGATCGCTGCTTCACCGCGCTCCTCTGCGGTAAGATCGTGTCCTCTCGCATAGACGGCATCGACTGCTAAGAGCGCCCGATCGGCAAGCGCCGTTGCCGCCTGCACCTTGATCCATAACTCGCCATACTGCCTCTTGATCCATGGATCGTCGGAGTGGCGCTCGACACCGGAATAGAGCCACGGGCGCGATTTCGTGACCGTATAGTCGCGTGCCGCCGCCAATGCTCCTTGCGCGGAGCCGACGAAGACATTGAGCAACACGCTCTGTTGCTGCAACGGCGCCAAGAGGGCGATCGGATCCTTCGGGCGCTCCGGCAATATTTCGTCACTGCTGATCTCTACGTTCTCGTAGAGGACGCGGCCGCTTCCCGTCTGCCGCTGGCCGATCCCGTCCCAATCGTCGGTGATGGTGATGCCTTTGCGGTCGGCCGGTATATAGGCAAAGCTCCGTTTGTCGGTTTCCTCGTCTTCCCAGGCAACCATCAGATAATCGGCGACATGCGAGCCGGAGGCGAAGGGCCGGAAGCCGTTGAGGATGACCCTTCCGCCCTCTTGCCGCCCGAAGAGGCTCTTGGAGAAGCTGTTCGTCGTATTGCCCCAGAACCAGCGTCCGGCGGCTGAGCGGCGCAGGATGTCCTGGGATCGCTCGTCGTGGAGCGTGGTGACGGCGTTCTGCAGCGGGCTGAAATGATAGCCGTAGAGATGGCCAAGCGAGCCATCGACCTTGGCGAATTCGCGTACGATCAGCATGGCGGTGGAATAGGGTTCGCCCGCCCCGCCGAACTCCTTCGGGATCACCAGATTGACGAGGCCGCTGTCCTTGAGGAGCCGGATCTGCTCTTCGGGCCTGCCTCCGGATTGATCTCGCTCAACGGCATCGCGGGCGAACGTGTCTCGTAGCTCGACGGCCTTGGCGAGATGGGGATTCGATGTATCGGCCTCGAAAAGGGAGGGCAGAGGGTGGGGCGGTTCGAAACCATCTGGTTTTATGGTCATGGCGGGCGCTCCCTAATGCACGCGCGGAAAGCCGTGCCGTTCGGCAAGCAGCTCGAGGATGCGATCGGTCGAATTGATGAAGCGCGTGCCGTTCCACTCGCCGGCGTCGGCTGGCGGGTTCTCCGCAAGGATCAGAAGCGGCAGGGACTGGTTTTGCTCGCCGGCAACGTCGATCACCTTTTGGCGTGGTCGCAGGAAGGCGACCCTTTCGACGTCGATCGACGATGCGAGATCGGGGAAGGAGGCAAGCAATCCTTCGACGGCATTGCAATAAGGGCAAACGAAGCTGACACCCGGATGTTTCGGATCGGCAAAGCCGGGTGAAATGAGGAATAGTTTGTCACGCGCCATTTGATTTTCTCCTATTCTGCCGCGACCGCATTTTCTGCCGAAAAACGGTTGGCTGGGCGTTTGAGCCCAAGATTTTCCCGCAAGGTCGTGCCCTCATATTCGCTGCGGAACAGCCCGCGGCGGCGCAGCTCCGGCACGACGAGCGTGATGAAATCGGCAAGGCCGCCGGGCATGATCGGCGCCATGATGTTGAAGCCGTCGGCGCCGTAATTCTCGAAGCGCTCTTCCATGACATCGGCGATCTGCGTCGGCGTTCCCACAACCTGCCAATGCCCGCGTGCGCCAGCGATGCGCAGGTAGAGCTGGCGGATCGTCAGGTTTTCGCGGCGGGCGAGATCGAGCACCAGTTCCTGGCGGCTCTTGCCGGCATTGGTTGCCGGCGGTTCGGGCGGGACGGGACCATCGAGCGGATAGGAACTCAAATCGACGCCGGTCAGTTGCGACAGAAGATTGAGGCCGACCTCCGGCTGGATGAGCTCCTGCAGAGCCTGGAATTTGTCTTCCGCTTCCGCCTCGCTGCGTCCGACAACCGGAAAGATACCCGGCAGGATCTTCAGGTCATCCGGCGAGCGGCCATATTTGCCGAGCCGGCCTTTCACGTCGGCGTAGAAGGCCTTGGCTTCATCAAGCGTGATCTGCGCGGCAAAGATCGCTTCGGCGGTGCGCGCGGCCAGTTCCTTGCCGGGCTCCGAGGCTCCGGCCTGCACGACGACCGGACGACCCTGCGGCGATCGCGGAATGTTCAACGGGCCGCGCACCTTGAAGTGCCTTCCTTTGTGGTCGAGCCGATGCAGCTTCTCCGGATCGAAATAGCGGCCGCTCTCGCGATCGCGGATGAAAGCATCGTCCTCCCAACTGTCCCAGAGGCCGAGCACGACATCGGCAAATTCCTCAGCCCTGTCGTAGCGGTCCGCATGCAGGACCTGCGCGTCATGGCCGAAGTTGAAGGCCGCGTCCGGATCGGAGGAGGTCACGAGATTCCAGCCGGCGCGGCCGCCGCTCAATCGGTCGAGCGAGCCGAACTGGCGCGCAAGGTTGAAGGGATCGGAAAAGCTCGTCGAAGCCGTTGCGATCAGGCCGATATTCCGGGTGACGCTGGCCAGCGCCGACAGAAGCGTGATCGGCTCGAACGGATAGATGCCGCTATGCGCCTTACGGCTCGCCGCATTCAAGTCCTTCAGCCGTGCCGCAACGCCATCCGCAAAGAAGATGGTGTCGAACTTGGCGGCCTCGGCGAGTTTGGCGAGCTCCAGATAGTTCTCGAACCCTGTCCCGGCGGATGCCTCTGGATGCCGCCAGGCTGCAACGTGATGACCGGTGAAAAGCAGAAAGGCGCCGAGCTTGATCTGGTCCTTGCGTCTGGCCATGAGATGTCCTTTCAGCGGTACATTGCCGGAATGGGAAGTTCGCCGGTCAGCAGGAAGGTGCCGAGCGTGCGCTTCTTGTACTCGGCGGGATTATGCAGCGTATGGGTGCGCACGTTGCGCCAGAAGCGATCGAAGCCATTGGCTGTCGTTGCCGAGCGTGCGCCCATGACCTCGAAGATCTCGCTGGAGACGGCAAGCCCCACTTCGCCGGCATAGACATTGGCCGTGGCGATATCGATGGCGGCGGCCCCGCGATCTTCATGCGTCAGGCCCGGTCCCTGGTTGAAGGCTTTGTCGAGGCTCAGCGCCGCCTTGTCGGCAAGCTCGGTGGCTGCCAGCGTGCGGATATAAAGATCGCCATATTGCCGCTTGATCCAGGGATCGTCGGTGTGCTTGTCGACGCCGGAATAGATCCAGGGCCGCGACGTTGTCGTCGTGTAAGCCTTGCCCTCTTCCAGCGCGCCTTGCGCGCTACCGACGAAGACATTGAGCAGCACGCTTTGCTGCAGCAGCGACGTCAGCGATGTGTAAGGGGTCAGCGGAACTGCTGGAGAGCTGATAACCTCGTCGTCGGCGATCTCGAGATCGTGGAAACTGACCGTGCCGCTGCCGGTCTGGCGCTGGCCGATACCGTCCCAGTCATCCTCGATGACGATGCCGTTTCGATTGGCGGGAACCGCCGCCGTCAACCGTTCGCCATCGGCGTTTTCGAAGGAGATCTGGATATAGTCAGCAACATGCGAGCCGGAGGAAAACGGCCGCTTGCCGTTGACCAGCCAGCCATGGTCGATCCGCCGTCCCGAAGAGGTTTTCGACATGGCGTTGCCGGAATTGCCCCAAACGAAATTGCCGGCGGCGGAGGCCCCGAGCAGGCGTTCCCTCTGCACGTCGGAGCCGCGGAAGAGAATGAGGTTCAGAGGCAGGTGATGGTAGCCGAAGAGGTGCGCGAGCGACCCGTCGGTGCGGGCAAATTCCCGCACGACACGCAGGATGGAGAGCCAGGAGGCCCCTTGACCGCCGTATCGCGTGGGGATCTGCGCGGAGGGCAAGCCGCTTTGCTTCAGTAAGCGGATCTGTTCGGTGGGCCTGCCGCCCACCTTGTCACGCTCTACCGCATCCCGATGGAACGCCTGCCTGAGTTCGATCGCCTTGGCGACCAGAGGATCGGATGTGTCTGATGTGAAAGACATGCCTGCTCCACGCCTATGGATCTGAGCGGTGATTGCCGCTCTCAGGCACGGAGGGTTCGGCGACTGTCGCTCCAAGTCCAGCAATATCTATTTGGTCTCTCGGGAAGAAATTCTTTTCCTGGCAAGGCCGTAAGCAGCCAGCATCCGCAATTTCCAGCCGTCACGGCGGGGCGCTGCGAAACGATCTCCGCCGGTTCGGCACCCTGTGCGCCGAACAAATCCGAACTGGCGGCGGTAAATAGAATATAATTTCTATAGATTATTATCTTTAATGTTTAGCCTTCTTCCAACAGCGACGATGGAGAAGGTGATGACGGGCAGACGACGGCAATTGAAGCTTTACCCGGTCGGCTATCACGTGATGCTCCGCAAAAATCTCGGATTGAAGGTGCCGCAGCATCCGGCACGGTACGCGGCCGCCGCGGAGTAGAAAGCCATGGGCAATTCCCTGCACGTGCAGATCGGCCATGTCACCCGCCAGTTCAAGGTGAATGGCGAGACATTGACCGCTCTCGACGATGTCAGTCTCGACATTGCCAAGGGCGAATTCGTCACTATCGTCGGGGCGAGCGGCTGCGGGAAGTCGACCTTGCTGCGCCTCGGTGCCGGCCTCGATCTTCCGACATCCGGCTTCGTCGGCCATGCCGGACGGCCGGTCAAGGAGCCCAGCCTCGAGCGTGGCATCGTCTTTCAAGAGCCGCGGCTTTTTCCCTGGCTGACGGTTGCCCGCAATATCGCGCTTGGCCTGGAAAATTCCGGCCTGCCCAAGACGGAGAAAAAGAGGCTCGTCGAATCGCACCTCGAACTTGTCGGGCTTTCCGGTTTTGCCGATGCCTATCCACATCAGCTTTCCGGTGGGATGGCCCAGCGCGCCGGTATCGCTCGCGGCCTGGTCAATCGTCCGAACGCCCTGTTCCTCGATGAGCCCTTCGGTGCGCTCGACGCCATCACCAAGGCAAGGCTGCAGGACGAGCTTCAAACGATCTGGGCCAAGGAGCGCATCACCATGGTTCTGGTGACGCATGATGTCGAGGAGGCCGTCTATCTCGGAGACCGCGTCGTCGTCATGTCGCCGCGGCCGGGCCGCATTCGCGACATCATCCCGGTCGGCTTGCCGCGCCCACGCGCCCGCACCTCTCCCCTGCTGGTCGATATCCGCAATCGAGTTCTTGAAAGCCTCAACGACACCACCGCGACATCTCTCCCGGTTTTCAGCCCGGAGAGCCCGGCCGCCGAAACCCGGCCCGCCGTCGTCGCCGCAGAATAAATAACGGAGCAACAGATGAAATTGTCCAATCTATCGCGCTTGGTTGCCGGGGCGGCGATCGCCTTCACCCTGCTTTCGGCCTCCGCGAGGGCTCAAGACCCGCTCGTCATTCACGTCGGCTATGCGGCGATCGGCGTCGACAATAGACCCTATGCCGAGGGAACGTCGGCAGCGACGGCGCGGGCAGGCGAATTTCTGGAAAAGGAATTTGCCGGCGATCCGAACGTCAAGATCGAATGGACCTTCTTCAAAGGTGCCGGCCCGGCCGTGAACGAGGGCTTTGCCAATGACCAGCTCGATTTTGCCTATCAGGGCGATCTTCCCGCGCTGATCGGGCGCGCAACGGGCCTGAAGACGAAGTTCCTGTTGGCAAGCGGTGCGCGCAAGCCGCTCTATCTCGCCGCCGCCAAGGGTTCGGGCATCAAAACGATCGAGGATCTGAAGGGCCGCAAGATCGCGTTGCAGCGGGGAACCAACGGGCACCTTTCCGCCATCAAGGTGCTGCAGGCACATGGGCTGACGGAGCGGGACGTCCAGGTCGTCAATCTCGACAGCGCCGGCACGGTCGCGGCGCTGACCAGCAAGGATATCGATGCCGCCTTCGGCGACACGCAGCTCATCAATCTGGCCGCCAAGGACAGCGCCGATGTTATCTACACGACCAAGGGCGACGATCCGCGCTTCGGCCGCAACGCCGGAATCATCGGTCGCGAGGCCTTCATCGAGGCTCATCCCGAGATCACGCAGCGCGTCGTCGATGCCTTCGTCAAGGCGGCGCAATGGTCGTCGGAGGAGCAGAACCGCGCGGCGCTCTTCGAACTCTGGCACAAGTCCGGCACGCCCGTTCCGATCCTGGAGGAGTATTTCCGCAATGATACGCTGGCCTATCGCAACTCGCCGCTGATCGATGATCTGCTGACCTCCCAGTACAAGGAGCAGGCGGTCAAGAGCAAGGAATACGGCCTGATCCGTCGTGACGTCGATCTCAATGGCTGGTTCGAGCCGAAATATCTCAACAATGCACTGGAAAGGCTCGGCCTGACGAAGTTCTGGCAGCCCTACGGAGCCGACGGAAAGCCGGCTGCTTCCTGATGACGGCCGTGGGCGAGCGGAGGCTGATGTGAGCGCCGTTATAGAAACTGTCGGTCGAGCCAGCTTGCCAATACCGTCTGTAAGGTTTCGGCATTTCGTCGTTCTCGCGACGGGCTTGATCTTTCCGCTCGGTCTGTTCGGTCTCTGGTGGATAGCTTCCGCCAGAGGCTGGCTGCCGCAGCAGATCCTGCCGCCGCCGGCCTATGTCTACCAGACCGGCCGTGACATGATCCTGAGCGGCGAGCTTCTCTATCACACCGGCGTCAGCCTCGGGCGCGTCATCATCGGTTTTGTCATCGGCGCCGGACTCGGCCTGTTGCTCGGTATTGCGATGGGCCTTTCCGAGCGGGTCGAGGATTATATCAAGCCGCTCTTTCTCGCCTTCGCGCAGATCCCGACGCTTGGATGGATTCCGCTTCTGATGCTGCTTGTCGGTATCGAGGAAACCCTAAAGATCATCATCATCGCCAAGGGTGCCCTGGTGCCGATGACGATGAATACCCTCACCGGAATCCGCGGTGTCTCACCAAAATATATCGAGGTCGGCAAGGCGCTGCGCTTCAGCCGCTGGCAGACCCTGCGCTTGATCGTGCTGCCCGGCGCCGTTCCTTCCATCTTCACCGGCATCCGCTATGGCCTCACCCATTCCTGGACGTCGCTTGTCGGTGTCGAGTTGCTCGCCTCTTCCGAGGGGCTTGGCTATCTGCTGGTCTGGGGAAGGCAGATGTTCTGGCTCGATACCGTCATCGTCGCGATGATCGCCATCGGGCTTGTCGGCTTCGTCATGGACAAGGGGCTGGATCGCACCGAATTGCTGATCCAGCGCTGGAAGCGGCAGGAGCTTTGACCATGGCACGGACAAGCCGTTTCGTTCGCTTTCGGCGTGGCATCACGCTGCCGATCCTGCTCCTTGTCGCCTGGGAGATCTCAAGCCGGGCCGGTCTGGTGGATGCGCGCTTTCTTCCGCCGCTGGAGGATGTGGTCGCCACGGCCAAGCGCGAGCTGATCGATAATGATCTTATCGGCGAACTGGGTTTCAGCCTGATGCGCAATATCGCCGGTTTCCTCATCGGATGCGTGCTCGGCATCGGTTTCGCCAGCCTGCTTGCTTTGTCGCGCATCGCCGACCGGCTGGTCATGCCGACCTTCAACGGGCTGAAGCAGATTTCGCTTCTTGCCTGGATACCGCTGATCTCGGTCTGGTTCGGCTTTGGCGAACAGGCGAAGATCGTCTTCGTCGCTCTCGCCGCTTTCATTCCCATCGTTCTCAACACCTATGACGGCATGCGGCAGGCTCCCGCCGAGCTGCTGGAAGTAGCAAGGGCACTGAAGTTCAATGCGCGCCAGAGGGCGTTGCGGATCTATATCCCTTCGGCGATGCCGTCGATTGCGACGGGCGTGCATCTCGGCCTGATCTATGCCTGGCTTGCGACGGTCGGCGCGGAGTATTTTCTGGCGGTCGGCCCGGGCGTCGGCGGCCTGGTCATCGCCGGCCGCGAGCGTTTCGACATGGCGCTTGTCATGGTCGGTGTTCTCGTGCTGGGCCTTGTCGGCTTCACTCTCAATCGACTTGCCTATGCGCTGGAGGCCTATCTGCTGCGCTGGCAACCCAGGCAGACCGCGTAAGCGGTAAGGATTTCCTCGGGCGACCCTCGTCGGTGGCCATCATGACAGCAGCTGCCGATCGAACACTATTGCGCCAGCATATCGGCCAGCGCATGCCGCATGGACGTGCTCGGAATACCGAAAAGGCCGCCATAGGGAAGATCAAGATCCAGGATGACAAACATGACGCTCGCCACCGAAACGATGGCGACGGCGACAATGGAGCCCGCCAGCGGATTTCTGGGGGCCTGAAGACCGAAACTCAAGAATACCAGCATAAGCCAAAAGATCAGGACATCGAGAAACGGCGCCGAAAGCGAGCCGTGCGCATCTTCTATGACGGTCCATCGTGCGAGCATAAGGTTGCCGAAGAGCTGATTGCAACGGGCGACAAGGACCTGATGCAAGGGATCGATCGGCTGCTGGTGGGCGATGCCGAGCCCTATATTGTTCAGAAGTGTTCCCAGGGTAGGTGCTTCGCCGATCAAAGGCAATTTTGATACGTCTGGATACGTCATTCCCGGCGGAAGCGGCTCTCTCGGCCATGTGCTGGCGATGACGGCGGCGGTATAGCTGCGCAGGAGTTGTCTCTCACTATCCAATGCGGCGCCGTAGTTTTTGAGGCAGACGTCCATTTCCGCCAGACCGGCGGCGTAGCGGTTGCGATCGTGCGAGGCTGTTGTGAATGCGGTCAGTTCCGATGCCAAAAGCAGACTCATGACAAGTGCCGCAAAAGTCACGAGCAAGGCCGTCACGACGCGAAGAAAGTCTATCGTCTCGGTCCCGCGGTGCGGGGCGGGCAATCTGGTGCGCAATATCGAACCGACCGCGGCGCTCAATATCAGAAGAACGAACAAAACCAGCGTCCAGACGGCTTCTCGCGGCATCGAAAAATGCTCCAGCTGCATCTGGCCATTGACTATGGCATGTATAACGATGGAGCGGGAGAGAAAAACTCCGCCGGCCTTCAGTATGAAGCCGTATTTTACTCGCGATATTCATAGTGATGTCGCGTTGACGCTCGGTATCCAAGCCGGCGCCAACGGGGTCTCAGGGCTGCTCCCACCAAGAGCGAGGATGTGGTTAAACCCGCGCAATTTCTCACGAGGCGCGTTGGCGCAGCATATCCGGGCATTGCTAGCCGACAGGGGTCATGATCAAAGCCGGATCGTTGGCTGGCGGTAGGGGCGGTAGTGTAAAGCAAAGTTCGCCGATTACCTGAACCCCAACACCGAGTACGCTGATTTGCTCAGCGTTCTGCATGCTCGCCGTTGTGGCCCGGGGTGCTTGCATCAGGAAAGGTCCCAGGAACGATACCGCGTTGTCCATCGCAGCCCACGCTTCCGTCGACCAGGAGCCGCTGAACTCGACATTGCGGACAAGTAGTAAGCCTTGCGGCAGGCAATGTGCATAAGCTTCGTCGGTCGATGGTTTGACCATGTCGCCGCGTTTCATGCCTGGCACGTACCAGTCGTCTTCCGCGATCAGATCGGAACGCCACCACCGCGTACCGGCGAGACGGCGGGTGATGGTTAGGAGGCAATATTCGAAATGCACGTGAAGTTCGCTGTCCGACGTTGTCACTTCGGTGACCGCAGGAGCTTGTGCCAAATCATGAAGTTGCAGCGTCGAGAGCCTGTTGAGCATCATTTTGTCGACTGTCTTGACCGGCGCCACTTCGCCAGTATGGCCTGCCACGACAAACGGCGGCTCCTCCGGATTGAGTGAATGGTCGCGGTTGAAGACGAGCCGGCGTGTGGCCTGGCGAATGGTCGAGGTTCTCAGCACGGAGGTATCGGAAACGCGCAGCGCATCGGCTACAGACAGGCCTGATAGTCGGGTAGTGACCGGCCGCGTAGGCGGTGTTGCTGGTGATGACGCCATCGTCATAAACTCGATTGGCTGAACGGTGAACTCCGACGGAGCCGGCAGCGTGCGCAACTTCCTGACGACTTCGCTGCGCGGTTCCCTCGCCAATTCAGCGACAAATGCTTTGCGCTTCCTTGCGATCTCGTTGGCGGGGGTCAGAGTTGACAGAACGTCGTCCGTCAACTGTCGCATCTTCCACAATTGCGGATTTGGATTTACCGGAGTGGAAGATGTGGTTGTCGTCGAGGTGCTGGCCGAAATCCTTTGGTCGAAGACGTGCCAGGCCGTACTGTCGGGCTCGGCGAAGTCGGTCGGCTCACAACTGAGAGGCAAGGCATCGGGATTGTCACCGAGATCCCTGCGTGCTTCGGCTATAAGGGCGGCGACGCGGGCGTAGGCCGGCGAATCCGCGGGCACGCTCGGCTGCGCCCAGGGCACCATTGCCAGATAGGCCGACTTGGCAGACAGACTGCCGATCGAGGCTGCCGAGATGGATGAAGCGTCGGAGCGTTTCAGCCAAAGCGGATAGTCGTATTGGTCTTCGATCCATTCCGACAGCCGCAGGGGGTTCGTCACACCGTTCTGGACGATGTCGTCGGCCAGCGCTTGCCCCGGATGAAGGGCAAGCGCCACCGACGGATCGTTGCTCGGATTGTAGGTTGCGATCAGAGTGTCGATCACTTTTTGGCCGAGGATCGCGAGCTGGTCCGTATTGTCGCCCATGACGCGCCTCAGACCTCAGGAGCTGCATGGGCGTCGGTCGGCACGGCAGGCGCGCCACCGGCGCCGGCTGTCGTTCCGCCCGCGGCAAGCGCCGGATCGTCCTTGCGTGGTGCTGCGGGCTGGATCTGGCCGATCCATCCGACGATCTGCGAGCCGAGCAGTTCGAGCGTTCCACCATTCCCGCTGCTGGTGAAGGAGAAACCTTGCGTTGCGTCGTGCTGGTTGGTGAAGGCGCCACTGCTTTCGGAACTCGAATGTTGCACCGAGCCACCGAGTCCGAACCAGCCCACCTTGCCCCCAAATGACGTAGAACTGCTCTCTGTATGTCCACTGGCGCTATCGGTGGCACTCTGGAAGGCGCTTCCCATGCTGCCCCAGGAGTCGGCGGTGATCCTGACGTTGCGGATGACCAGAAAAGCCTTCGGTATCATCGGCAAGAGTTTCGGCACGTCACCGATCTGGCCCTCGATCGTGCCATCGCTGATGGCATTCTTCTTCTGCCCGGCGAGATACCATCCTTCCATGTGGAACAGGTCACCAAGGAGCCACGGCCTCTCGATGCTGGCCACGAACCATTCGAAATGGATCTCCGCAGACGAGCTCTGATCCCGATGCGAGGTCCAGGACGATTGGTCGGCGTTCCAGCCGTCATCATGGCTGGAGGAACTGTGTGAGGCGTTGGCCGATGCCCCGAAGCCGAAGACACTGTATCCGGCACTCCCGGACGTTGACGACGATTCATTCTCATAGAAACTGTGGGCAAAACTGTGCTGCCCGCCGCCGCCAGCCGCTTGATATCGCTTCGACGTGGCGTTGATTTTCATGATACCGAAATCGTCGTTTGTATGATCGTACCACGAGACCGGATCGATGTATGACCATGGTGTCCTGACAGCGATGGCGCCTCCAAGACCAATGCTATACTCGTCATACATCTTGCGAGCCTTGGCGATGAGCGCTGCGGCTGCGCTGCCACCGATCGACTGAAGCGTTGCGATGGCGTCGTCGATCTGCTGCCCACCCATGTCCCTGAAATCGTTATAAGCTTGATCGACAGCATTCTGATATCTGGTGCTGGTTATTGGCCAGGACTGACCTTGGATTGGATCGGACATAGCCAGGGAATAGGCGAGTGCGTACTCGCTACGTGCATCGGCAAGAACCTTCTGATTGTGCCGATATGCGGTATGGCGCTGGGTGTAGCCGGTGAAATTGCCGTCTGCATCCATCAGATAGAGCGTCTTCTCAGCATCGGCGATGCGCTTTTTGACGTCGGCAGAGGGCTCAGGGATGGGTTCGGCTTGCATTCCCGACAAAGCCGCGAAATATTCGATGCTGACTGTTCGCTCAGGCCATGAGACGGCGACGCCCTTGTTCGTCACCATCAGCATGTTGTCCACCCGCTGCGCCGTGTTGAAGGCGCTGTTGATGGCCAATTGCAGTTTCGGATCCGGCGCGGGTATCGCGGCAAGCTGGCCGGCAGGGGTCGCAGGTGTCCCCTGCGGTAGCGCCGCTGGTGCTGGCGCCGCGAAGGCGCCGGTATTGGATACCGCGCCATAGGCACTGCCGCCGGCCGGAGTCCACGGATTGGCGTACATTTTCGGATCGACCGGCTGACCGATCGGAAGATGCATATAAACAGCCGTATTTGACGGTGATCCGTCAGGATTGACGAGCTGTGCGGCAACAGCCGTGTGGAGCTGCTCGAGTGCGTCGAGTAACGCCTGCGTTATCCCGCCGGTAATCTGAAGATCGCTTCCAGGCATTTGTGCCTCCCTAATTGGTAACGCATGTTGCTGCTGATGCGGCTGGCCCGATGAGTTTAGGCAAAGCCGATTGACGGCATCGGCGGAATGCCGAAGCCTAGCATCGGCCGTCGCGGCCGAATTCGATGTTGAGCGTTGTTCAGTGGTATTCGCGCGGCGTGTCACCGCCGGCACCGTCATTTATTTCGGGCGACCAGGCGCACCCACCCGGCATTCAGGCGTCGACGAGATAGTCGCTGTAGCAGGAGTAGATGCTGCGGCTGTCGCTTCGGCTTTCCAGGATCAGATTCCACAAGGCGACGTGAACCTCCCCTGGTGCTCCCTGATGAACGACCCCGTTCAAGAAGCGGATATGCCGGCGGATGTTGTCGTCGAATGTCAGTGCGGCCTGCTTGAAGTCTTCGTCGCTGACGTCCTCGCCAAAGCTGCTGCCCTCCAGTTCGCTTCGCACATGGCCCTGGATCATCTCAAGGAACTGGTCGAAGCTTACACCTTCTGGAAGGCCGCCGGCGGTCTGCTGCACGTTATAGAAGTCTCGGCTGATATAGGCATCCGAGTTGTTCTCATCGAGGATATGGTTCAGAATCTGCCATGTTCTGTCGCCCGGATCATCGCCGCTTCCTTCGAAGAGATAGAGGCCTCGATTTGCATTGTCCTGCCATGTAGCCATAATTTCCTCCCCAATCTGGATTTGGATCACGGTGTAGAATAGTAGAGAAACAGCTTATGCGGACGATTGATAGCTTTCGTTTAACCATGACTTGATCGATATTTAGACTGCTGCTCCACGAAGTTGATCAATAGTCGACAAATTACCGATCGTCGCTTTCTGTATGGCAATGACGTCAATCTCGAAGGATTCCAAGTCTTCGATTGATATGCCGAGTGCTGGAGAAGCCAAAACTCTACCTATTGGAATCTATATGGAAATCCTGCCGCAGACCTGCTCGATAGCGGATGCTACGTCTCAGATGATGCAAGAAATGGAATCCTCATCATCGTCTTACCTTGCGTGTGGGACCGATGTCGAAATAAGCGGGTATGTTCGACATCGCTATGTCTTCCGGCGTCAATCCGGTCCCTTTATTAACAGTCAACAGTGGATCGTGAACGCATCATTAATGCACATCTCCCACCAATTCGGCCCGCATATGCCGGTGGTGATGACTCGCATTTCAATCTTTCCACTGCTGCCGGGGATGCTCGCAAACAGCGATAACAAGTGAACCATCTCACAACTTAACCGCTGGCGCATCGGACGTTCGTTCTATATCTTGTCTTTTCGGTAAGCTCGGGGGAGCGGCTGATACGACGAATTGGTTTTATTCTCGCAGCAATGCGACCCGGCAACGGGATGTCGTTAGCTTCAGATTGCGAGAATATGCAGAGGCCAAGGCGTGCAAGCGTAGGCCTGTTTGATATCACGAGGCATGGGGTGACGTGGTATGCATAGCGCCAATAGCATGATCCAGAATGGTCTTGGTATCTCACCCCAAATAGTTTCGGGGTTGATCGGATCGATTTACGATTGCGCTCTTGATCCGTCGCTCTGGGAACGGACGCTGGCAGAGTTCATGGAGGTGATGTCTGGTGAATCCGTTATCCTCTCTCTCAATGATCTCCGCAACGACCGCCTCGTGATCGACAAGAGCGTTGGCTGGGGCCAGTTCGGGCTTGAAGAGCGGCGGAAACACATTCCGGAAATTCATGCGCGGCTGAATGAATGGTTCGCGAAAGGACCCTCTCTCGATGATCCATTTATCGCATCAAGGCAGCTCTCGGCTGAATATTTGGAGCGCGCTCCCTACGTTCAACACTGTTTGAAGCCTCTCGGCATAGTTGACATCATGCATCTTTTTCTGATGTACACGCCCGCACATTTCTCTGAGATCGTCGTCGCACGCCATCAGCAACATGGGATTATCACTGATCGGGAGATTGAGCTCGGATTGCTGATGCTCCCGCACCTACGCCGCGCGGTCACCATCAGCAACATACTGGATGCTCAGGCCGTCGAGCGGGCGCGTATGGCCGAAGCTCTTGATACGCTCCCGTGCGCTGTCGTGCTAGCTGATGGCGATAGCAAAATCCTACATGCGAACCGCTCCGCTGAATGCATGCTGCGGAACGGCGACGCTCTGCGAGACAGCGGTGGCGCGCTCAGCGCCAAAGCGCCGCAAGCAACTCAGGAACTGCGCAACGCGATCCGCATTGCGGCAAGGGATGAAGCAACGCTTGGTAAGCTCGGCCTTTCCATACGTCTCAACCTATCGCAAACGCCGCCATTGTTCGCACATGTTTTGCCTCTGAACGGGAGTGAGATGCGTACGCGACTTGAGCCCGAGGCCATGGCCGCCGTTTTCATTGGATCGTCGATGGCGGCGCCTTTCGACGTGACACCCCCGGAGGCAAAAGAATACCTGAGCCGCCGGTTCGGATTGACGAAAGCGGAGGCCGACGTTGCAATGGAGATTCTCAAAGGAGACGGACGTGCCGCCGCAGGCGTCCGGCTCGGCATTACAGCCGCAACAGTCAGAGCGCATCTCAGTCACATCTTCGAGAAGACTGGCGTACGCAGGCAGGGCGAGCTCATCCGGCTGTTGATGGAGTGCGGACGAGAACCCGAGAAAGTATTGTAACATTAACTGACGATCCTCACCGAACGGCAGGCCGGCGGACACCGTATGGTCATCGATGGCTGATCGCAAGTTAGTAAATTATTGTTATCGCGCGCGATCAAAACAGCACTATCGGTGGTCCGACGCCCTTCAAGAGCAATTCATTTGAACTTGTTACAGACACTTTGTAGATCTGCAAACACCGGCAGCTGATCGAGTATCTCCGCAGCCTATTCGCTCGAGATTAAAGGAGCTTGCTTTACGAAAATCCTTTTAGCTTGCCCGTGACGAGGGTTTCTGGCCCACCCATTGCACATGGCGCGATAGAACGGCTGTAGCGACTTCCAGGTTTCCTCCACGCAACGCAGCAAGGATCGCGCGGTGATCGCGATCGGTGGGTGCCTCCCATTCGGTTCGCCAGCCGGAAAACAGGAAGCGCGCGCTGACGGCGTGCAGGTCGTCGATTGTCTTCAGCAAGCGGGGCATGTTGCAGGGAGATAGAATGAAGCGGTGGAATGCCCGGTTCGCCTCCTCCCAGGCCTGCACGTCAACCGCGCGCTCGCCGGCGTGGGTGGCCTCTTCGGCCTGGTCCAGAATGGCCGTGGTCATATGAGGTGCGGCGTTGCGGAGCGCCAACACCTCGAGAGCGGCGCGCATTTCAGCGACTTCACGAACTTCTTCGAGGCTGAAGCCGGCCACACGCACGCCCTTGCGCGGCTGGCTGATCACCAGTCCTTGGGATTCAAGGCGACGGAAGGCCTCGCGCACCGGCACATGGCTGGTGCCAAACTCCTCGGCAATGTGGTCCTGCCTAAGCTTGGCGCCCGCGTCGATCTCCCCTGAAATAATACGATCCGCGAGCGTCCGGCTTATCCGCACAGCGATGGGATCATCTTTTGCAACGCTCATTGAATTATCATCGGTTTGAGAATGGGTGCGCATCGACTCAACGCCTTTAGTTTAACTGCCTCCGCATTGATTCTCCATATCCTTTACCAGCTTAGATTGTCAGGACGACAGCCCCGCCGGCCAACCCTGCGCCGGCCGCGGCCATGAGAAGGTGCTCTCCGGATTTGAACGGTTTGCGGCGGTTTTCGACGGAAAGAGACAGCGGAATGGTCGCGGCCGAAGAATTGCCGAATTCCGCGATCGTGCTGACGAGTTTGCTTTCCTCCAATTCAAGATTGTGGCGAACCGCGTCGCAAAGACGGAGGTTCGCCTGATGCGGAACGAAGCGGTCGATGGCGGAGATCGCTATAAGAGCCTCGTCCATCGCCTGACGCGAGGTGCGTGTCATCAGATCGACAGCGCGCGAGAAAACCTCGCGCCCATCGCGCATCGCCATCAGTACTTGGTCTGCCGCGGTTTCGGGAGAGAAAGGTCTATTGCTGCCGCCGGACGGGATGGTAATCAGATCGTAGCCACCTCCATCCGAAGCCAGAACGGCCGCCTTGAGGCCGCTTTGACCGTTGCCGCACGGTGCCAGCACGACCGCGCCTGCGCCGTCTGCAAAGAGAACGGCGCTGGCGCGTTCGGCAGGGTTGATGCGGCGGCTGAGAATATTGGCGGCAACGACGAGCACCGCTCGCCCATGCGCACGCACGAAACCGTCCGCCAGCGTCAGTGCATAGAGGAAGCCCGAGCAAGCCCCGGCAAGATCGATGGCCCCGGAATTTCGCAATCCGAGCTTGTGCGCCAGAAGGGGTGCCGAGGGCGGCAGGAGATGATCCGGCGTCGAGGTGGCAAGCAAGGTCATGGCGATCTCGCCCGGCCCGATCCCGGCATCCTCAAGGGCCATTTTCCCGGCCTCGGCCGCAAGGCCGCTCAACGTATCCCCCTCGGTGGCCCAATGGCGGGATCGGATGCCGGTGCGCCTTTCGATCCAGCCCTCATCGAGGCCGAGCCGGTTTTCGATTTCCGCATTGTAGACGATGCGGGATGGAACGGCATGACCGAAACCGGCGAGGCGGGAGGAGAGAGGTGTCAAGATCCAGTCTCCCTCAGAACGAGCGAGGCGACGTCGTCGATTGCGTCATAGGCGGCCGCGGTGTCCCCGGCGCTCGTGCAATAGGGCGGCATCAGGTAGATGACATTTCCGAGCGGGCGCACCAGCAGCCCGCGTTCGCGAAACAGCTTGCGCATGCGCGGCCCCGCTTCAGCGAGGTAACCGCCGGAGGGCACGGCAAGATCGAGGGCGGCGATCGTCCCACATTGCCTGACGTTTGCAAATCTCGTGTCGCCCTCGAAGCGGCGCAGATGCTGGGCATGCAGCGCCGCAAGCTCGGCAATCCGGCTCTCCACCGGTTCGTCCTGCCAGATTTGCAGATTGGCGACGGCCGCGGCGCAGGCGATTGCATTGGCCGTATAGGAGCTCGAATGGAAAAAGGTCTTGCGCCGGTCGGAAGACAGATGGGCCTCGAAAATCTCTGCCGTGCAAAGGGTTGCCGCCAGGGGCAAGGCGCCCCCGGTCAGACCCTTCGAAGTGCAAAGAATATCCGGAGTTACCCCGGCCTGCTCGCAGGCGAAGCGCGTTCCGGTGCGACCCCAGCCGGTCATCACCTCATCGGCGATGAACAGGCAGCTGTGTCGACCGGCAATTTCCTTGAGGGCGGAAAGCACGGCGCTGCTGTAGAACTTCATGCCGCCCGCGCCGAGCACCAGCGGTTCGACCAGGATAGCGGCGACCTTTCCTGAACAGCAGATGGCTTCGAATACATCGAGTGTCTCCTGCTCCCGACCGGGTTCGGGGAAGGGAAGGCGGTCGACGCCGAAGAGCAGCGGCTCGAAGGGCGCGTTGAACACGCCACGCTCTCCCGCCGACATGGTGCCGATCGTGTCGCCATGATAGCCGTGCTCCATCACCACGATGCGGTCACGCGCGACACCGCGATTGTGGAAGGTGCCGAGCGCCATCTTGATCGCCACCTCGACGGCCGTCGATCCGCTATCCGAATAGAAAACGTGTTTCAGTCCGGAAGGCGCGAAGGCGAGCAGACGCTCCGCGAGGACTTCCGCGGGTTCATGGGTAAATTCGGCGAAGATGACCTGGTCGTAGGCCTCCGTCGCCTTGCGGATTGCCGTCATGATGCCGGGATGGCGGTGGCCATGGGTGATCACCCACCATGACGAGATCGCGTCGAGGATGCTATTGCCGTCCTCGTCGAACAGATATGCGCCTTCGGTCGCAACGATACGCTTCATCGGCGGTTCGAGGGCATGCTGGGTGAATGGGTGCCAGACGGGTGAGGGGGTCACGCGTGTGCCTCCATCAGGAACTCGGTGTCGAAGTTCTCGCGGAAGGCGCGGCGCAGGGTTTCACTCGTCAGGTTTTCCAGCAGGGGCAGCCGGCCCAATACCTTCACTTGCCCGATGGCGGCGACGGTCGCCTGGGTGTCGGCATTCTCCGGCCCGATAAAGGCGATGCCGCAGATGGGAATGTCGCGGCTGCGCAGCGCCTCGATGGACAGCAGCGTGTGATTGATGGTGCCGAGCGATGTTCGGGCGCAGAGGACGACGGGAATGCGCCACCGGGCGAACACATCGGCAAAGACCATGCTTTTCGTAAGAGGAACCATCAGGCCGCCGGCTCCTTCGATAACCAGCGGACCGGCGCACGCCGGAGGTTCAAGCCGGGCTGGGTCGATTTCCACGCCGTCAAGATGTGCCGAAAGATGCGGTGAGACCGGGGCGGAAAGGCGATAGGCTTCCGGCAGAATGTGCTCAGCGGGCAGCCCGCTCAATCGGGCGACGACTTCGTTATCCGTCTCGTCCTCCAGTCCGGATTGCACGGGTTTCCAATATCGGGTGTTGAGCGCGCCTGCCAGCGCCGCGGCAAACACGGTTTTGCCGATGCCTGTATCCGTGCCTGACACCACGAAACGGGCGGTCATCTCCTATGTTCCTCCATGGCGGCGGCTAGGCAATCCAGCATGCGCGCAATCTGTTCTGCATCGACGTTGAGCGTGATCGATAGCCGCAGGCGCGCGGTGCCCTCCGGCACGGTCGGCGGGCGGATCGCACGGATGTCGAAGCCTTGAGCCTGAAGCGTTTCGGCAATTCGGATCGCACGGGCGTTATCGCCGACGACAACCGGCTGGATCTGCGATCCGCTCGGCTCCAGGCCGAACCGGCTCTTCAATCCGTCGCCGAGAAAGGCGACCAGACGTTCCAGGGCCTCGCGGCGCTCAGGCTCGTCATCCACCATGCGCAAGGCCTCGCGCACGCCTGCTGCCATAAGAGGCGAGGGTGCGGTGGAATAGATGAAGGCGCGGGCGCGGTTGACCAGATAATCGGCGAGCACGCGGGGGGCCGCGAGCAACGCTCCCGAAACACCCAGTGCTTTGCCGCAAGTATGCAGAGCAAGGACGTTTTCACGACTTTCGAACCCCGCCGCCAAGCCTCTGCCCCCTGCGCCGAAAACGCCGGTGGCATGGGCTTCGTCAATCACCAGAAAGCCGTCGTGACGGTCGGCAATGTCAGCGAGGGCGGCAAGCGGCGCTCTATCGCCATCCATGGAATAGAGGCTCTCGACCGCAATCCAGGGGCGGCCTCTGCCGCCATTTTGGCGCCAGCTTCGGATCGCCTCATCGAACGCATTCGTGTCGTTGTGGCCGACACTGACGGCCGCCGCCTTGCTGGCGGCAATGCCCTCATGCGCGCTGGCATGGATGAGCGCGTCATGCACGATCAGATCTTCACGCCGTGGCAAGGTCGAGAAAAGCGCGGAATTGGCGGCATAGCCGCTACCGAAATAGAGCACGCGTTCCGCGCCGAAAAATTCGGCGGCTTCCGCCTCCAGCGCCTCGTGTTCGGGATGGTTGCCGCGCAGCAGGCGTGAGCCGCCCGCGCCCGCCGGAACGCCGTTTTCCATCGCCGCTACGAGCGCCGCCTTGAGGCGCGGCGCGCCCGCAAGAGCGAGAAAATCGTTGGAAGTGAAGTCCACGCCACGCTGCGGTGCAAGGCTGCGCAGCCGCGTCCTGCGCCGCAAACCTTCAAGCGTCGCGGCATAATCCGAAAGTATCGCCGTCACACCGCCGGCTCCAGCGGCATGGGAGAAAGGCCGAGGCGGCGGAAGAGCGTTGTATCATGATCCTCGCCGGGATTGTCTGCCGTCAGCAAAGTATCGCCGACGAAGATGGAGTTGGCGCCTGCGAAGAAACAGAGTGCCTGCATCTCGTCGCTCATCTCGGTGCGTCCCGCGGACAAGCGCAGATGCGAGGTCGGCATCAGGATACGCGCCAGCGCGATCGTGCGGACGAAATCGATCGGATCGACAGATGCCGCGTCCGCCAGCTTCGAACCGGGAATGGGGATGAGCTGGTTGATCGGTACGCTTTCCGGCTGCACGGGCAAGTTCGCCAGCGTCAACAGCATCGAGATCCGGTCATCGACCGTCTCGCCCATGCCGAGGATTCCGCCGGCGCACACCTTGATGCCGGCCATGCGCACGGTCTCCAGCGTATCGAGCCGGTCTTCGAAGCTTCGGGTCGTGATGATTTCGGAATAGAAGCGCTCGGACGTGTCGATATTGTGGTTGTAGTAGTCGAGGCCAGCCTGCGCGAACGCGTCAGCCTGTGTCTCGGTCAGCATGCCGAGCGTCATGCAGGTTTCCATGCCGAGCGCCTTCACGCCCTCGACCATGGCGACCAGCGTGTCCATATCGCGGTCTTTCGGACTGCGCCATGCCGCGCCCATGCAATAGCGCGTTGCACCTGCATCCTTGGCCTTGCGCGCCTCTGTGAGAACGCGTTCGACTTCCATCAGCTTCGAGGCTTTCAGGCCGGTCGGATAATGTGCGGACTGGCTGCAGTAGCCACAATCCTCCGCGCATCCGCCTGTCTTGATCGACAGAAGTCGGCTCATCTGCACGGCATTCGGGTCGAAATGCGCGCGGTGGACTGATTGAGCCCGGAAGAGTAGATCGTTGAATGGGAGATTATAGATAGTTTTTGCTTCGAATATTGAAATTGAGGGCTCTTCAGATTCGTTTTCAGCGAGAAATGGGTGGTGCGCATTCAATTTCTTCACGGCGATAAGGCTCCTCGACAAAATTATAGATAAATTTGCATCTTAGTGATAATTTGGCAAGGGCAAATTCCGAACTGGCGAATTGCATGTTTCGGACGAGGAAGGCTCAACGTTTTGTTGCTTGTTTTCGTGGATACGTGCCTCGAACAGATCGAGTTTTCCACGCCCCTACATTTGCCGCTTGATGAGTTTGAGCTTGATGAGCCCCTCGGCCGCAACGACCCGTCGCTTGGGATAATCGGCTTCGGTCATCTGCCTCGTCGGGTCTATCGACAACAGGATCGAGCTTGCTCTGTCGTTCGGATATTGATCACCACAACTTGCCCAGCAGGCGGCTTCGTCTGAAGTGCCTCACGGTGGTCCAGCCCCGGGGGTTCACCGCAAACCCGCTCGGCCCTGCATGGAAATCAACAATGTTGCGCCTTTCTTCCAGGCGCAACGAGATTGGCATGTGAATAAAATTCGTTTTGCTATTTTGTCTTACCCTTGACCGCCGGGTTCTGCTTCTTCAAGAGCGATGGGTCCTTCTGGGGTTCCGTTTTCGAGCTCTGACCGTTCAGCGTCTTGACATTTTCCTTCGTGTTTCCGGGGTTCGAGGTGCTGGAGCCGGCCTGTGCCGAAACCGACGCGAGAGCGAACAGGATTGCGGAAACGGCGAGAGTGAACTTTTTCATGTGCTGTGGTTCCTTGGTTTGTTTCACGGTTCGTTGGGCGCTTGGCCGAAACCAGTCAGCCCGTACTTTCGTCGCATTGCTCCAATGCAGCGACGTCACTTCGATAGCCTCCGGCGGTGCAGGCTCCGTCGAAATAGCGTTGCAAACTCGTTGAGGAACCATGGCATTATCGCGGCGCCGGGATCCCGATGCTCGTGCTCGTGCTCGTCCGAGCGCTGAAGCGGGCACTTCTTGATTTTGTAAGGATTATTCCTTACATTCTGTTCAGCCGATTTTTGGAGGCCCGCCATGGCGTTACTGAAAGAAGAAAGCACCATTACCGCCAAGGGACAGACCACCGTGCCCAAGTCCGTCCGGCAGGCGCTGGGTGTTGACTATGGCGGACGCATTGCCTTTTTCGTCGATGAACAGCGTCGTGTCTATGTCCAGAAGGCGGAGGTTGAAGAAACCGCCGATCCCGTGATCGACAGTTTTCTCGAGTTTCTCGCGCGGGACATGGCCAAGCACCCCGAGAAATCTGTCCTTCCGTTCCCGCAATCCCTGCTTGACCGGGCCGTTGCTCTGACAGCGGGCATGACGGTCGATCTCGATGCCGAGATCGAGGGGGATGTCTCGATCTGACATGTTGACGATCAATGGCTGGACCGTCCTCGCACACCCCCTCTTTCTCGATCAGTGGGAAAAGCTGATCGATGCGGTCGACGCGCTCAAGGCGAAGAAACCGGAGGACTATCGGAAATCCGCCGACGCCAAGCTGCTCGCGGCCTTGGTTCAGCTCGTCACCGTCACGGTCCCATCGGACCCGACAGCGGCGATCTATCGCCAAGGCTCCACCCTTGGCGATGATCGTAAGCATTGGTTTCGCACCAAGTTCAGCAACGGCCGTTTCCGGCTCTTCTTCCGGTATAGTAGCGCCAGCAAGGTCATCATTTTCGCCTGGGTGAATGACGAGAACAGCTTGCGGACCTATGGGTCCAAGACGGACGCTTACGCGGTCTTCAAGGGAATGCTGGACGACGGCAACCCGCCCGACGATTGGGATGCGCTGCGCAAGCAGGCGTCCGACCCCAAAGCCGTTGCACGGCTGGAAAAAGCCTCTCCCTCGAAATCGTGACGGATATTCTCGGCATGGGCGTCGCCTGTGCTGCCGGGCGACCACCCAATGCAAGAGCGAGATGGCGAACTCAGGTATCCAGGCGTGCTGTCTGGCGGTCCATCAATCGGATTATGTCATCTCCGAAACGCCCAGCGAAAATCTTCGGCGGCAATGGTCGGCACTATAGACGAAGCGTCGCACGGTCAGGTGCAATTCGACCCTTCGACCCGCACACGGTAGGTCGGCAATCATCCGAGGATAGCGGCTATGAACACGATGGGGGTTGTACCGCATTCGGGACACCTGCAATCTCGGGACTGACCATATACGACGACAATCACGTCGGGTCTGTGATGCCCTGCCTCCACGTTCAATTCGGCAGGGCTCAGACCCGCAGACTTCTTGTTCTCGAGATCCGAAATTCATCGGGGTTGGCAGTCGTCAGGGTTCTCCGAGCATCTTGTGGAGCCCTTCGCATCGGTTGGCTGCTCTATCTGCTCTTCAGGAATTTCGCTGGATTGTCGAGCCTGATCGGGATCGTTCTCAGTTTTCTCTGGTGAGACATCTCGCTTCTGGGGTTCGTCCCCTGGTCGCCCCGCTACACCATCCAGATCATCGCTATGGATGACTTCATATTCTGTGCTGTTATGCGAATCATCTGCTATATCCCGAAGATCCTCACGCCTCTGAGGTGTTTCCACATCTGATGCCTGATCATTCTGTAGCGTAATTGCTTCATCCGATTGGGATAAACTGTCGTTCAGTTCGACGTTAACCGGCGCGGTCTCTACTATTTTCATAACGGAGCCGTCATGCTCTGGCTGCGCCAACTCTTGCACGGTGAAGACAGCATCATTTGGCATGACAGGAATATCGCTATCAGCTAGGGTTTCCGGATGTAAGGCTTCGTATTCGACGTGCGTCTCATTTGTTATATTGTAAATCGTCTGGTAGGTAATATCCTGGTTGACCTCAATATGATCTATTTCAACCAGTGGACCATCAATAATAATGATCTCATTATACCATAGAGAATTTCTATCTGCGTAGTAGCCATCATAGTATCCATCCCAATAGGAGTGCCAGGTTTCGAATTCTGGGCTAATAGGCTCAAAGTAAACGTAATAGGTTGGGTAATAGGCTCGCGTCGTATAGGTGAATGCATTGAAGGACCCTGATACCATCGTGAGTGTAAGCAGCATGCTTTGATAGGTCCAGTAATCGTCAGGACGGCCATCGTAATAGGCGAGGTCTTTCCTCAGTCGCATGACCTCTCGTCGAAGTGCCGCATTGCTGGCAATCTTGTCCTCCAATGAGGCTACGCGTTTTTCGAGAAGACTCATCCTTTCACGCAGAGCTCGAACTTCAGCCTGGCTCACCGTTCTGGTTTCTTTTGCCGGCTTTGAGAGAATATATCGGGACGAGTAGCTCTTCCATGCTGCGTTTAGGTAGCGCATGCCCTGCGCCGCCTGCTTATTTTGTGACACTGTCAAGGCATATCGCGTTTGCAGTTCACCGATTGACTTTGATAGGCTGCCGGTAGCATCGGCGATCGCTTTGCTGTTTGGAGTCGCCAATGCAGCTTCCAGCCGCTCCGTTGCGTGTGTCGTGAGGGTAACAGCTTCGAGAACACTGGCAGTGCTTTGGTGCCGGACGCCGGAAGCGTCCTTATAGCTCATGGCGATCATACCGAGTGAGAAACGCATGTCAGATAGCAGTCCCTGCGCATTTCGCGTGGCCTTTGGAGCGGCAGCTGCGGGAGACGCGAACGCCACCTGGGCAGCATAAATCATTGCCGCAATCGGTATTGAACCTGCTGCATGAGTATGAGCAGAGATCGCCAGTACCAAACCGCCTGACATCATTTTTTTTAGCGTTGAGTTCATGCGCATATCAAAGAATCCGTACTTTGCTTCCGAGCGTTCGCGCAGGCTCATTCCAGCGTTTGACCGAGGAATAGCCGCAGTGCGCTCCTGGTGAATTTTAGTGAAGAGGAGAGCCGAACGTTCGCAAACGGCTCTCTCACGATAGATATGAAGTATCGAGGCCATGTTTATTTGTGAGGCCGGGATCAGCGCGCTGGCCTGAGAGATGGTAGCCCACGCCTCAGGTGTCAGGAACCTATTGAGCAGGCGAGGGGTGATGATTCATGTCCCGCCTCTTTGCTATGGCATGGCGACGAATGGCAAGCTCGAGGGTGTCTGAACATGCCTGATGGTCCGCATGTGTGCGTCGACTGAATGATCAACATCAACCAAACGATAGTAAGCAAAACACCAATCCAAATGATAGCTGGCATAAAGCGAAATACGGTTTGCATGGCATATTCCTTCGGTTGTGCTCGAGCGTCGAAGAGGTGCATCTTCACGCACGGTCGCTACAAGACGGCTGCAGTCGCACGGATTCTATACCCGCGTCGGTTGTCTTGTTTCGCCTCGATGGGGATTGGTATAGCTCATGGCACCTGAAAATCCCGTGAGGGCGTTGTCAGCGAATTGTCAGCTTCGCCCGTCTAAGCTATTTGCTGGAGCGGCTTTGATGACATGAGGAGAAAGTGCGTGCCTTTTCGGTCCCCGAGAGCCTTCGCGTGGTTCGCGGCAGTTGCTCTTGTGCTGCAGCTACCGGCAGTGGTGCGCGCACAGGAAGCAGCGAGCGGTGCGGTGGACCTCGACTACATCGAAATCGCCGACGCCGGTGAGTCGGAGGGCTCTTCAGACCAGGGGACCGGTGCTGCCGCATCAAATTCGGACGCGAGCGATGACGATGCCGACGATTCCGAAGATGACCAGCCGTCTCCTCCGGATGAATCCGGGCGCAACGGAGCCGACGATAAGTTTGATGGCCCAAATGGCGCTCTGAAAGCCGTCCAAGCCGATCGAGCCCTGCCGCTGGACGGTATTGTGGCAATCGCCCGACACCTGACCAACGGACAGATCATCGACACGCGTCTGCGTCCTGTGAAGGGTGTTCTCCAGTACGAGTTGAAGGTGCTCGAAACCAACAACGAAGTCCGACGCTATTCTTTCAATGCGCGCACGGGCAAACTCATAAGAGTGAGGTAAACATGCGGATACTCGTTGCCGAAGATGACCGCCGCATCGCTGAGTCGCTTGGCACGGCTTTGTCGAGCGCCGGCTTCGTCGCGGAATACGCCAGAGACGGAGAAGATGCCTGGTTCCGCGGAGATACCGAAACATTCGATGCCGTGATCCTTGATCTCGGCCTTCCGACACTGGATGGTCTTACGATCCTCAAGCGGTGGCGCCGCGCCGGACGCAGCATTCCTGTATTGATACTGACCGCGCGTGGACAGTGGGACGAGCGGGTGGAGGGAATTGAGTCCGGTGCCGACGACTACGTGGTGAAGCCTTTCCGTATGGAGGAAGTCATAGCGCGTGTCCGCGCGATCGTGCGTCGAGCAGGTGGCTTGGCATCATCGCAGATTGAAATCGGCGAGCTCGTTCTCGACACGCGAATGAGACAGGTAACGCGTGCGGGCGTTCCGATCGTACTTACACCACAGGAATACCGGCTGCTCGCCTTTATGGCGCATCAGGGCGGCCGCGTTGTCTCGCAGCTTGAGATAGCTGAACATCTTTACACCCAGGACTTCGAAGGCGGTTCGAACGCCGTCGAAGTGCTCATCGGCCGCCTGCGGAAACGACTGGGCGCCGATATCATCGCGACGCGACGCGGTTTTGGGTACATTCTCGGTGGGAATGATCGTTGAGAATTCGGTCCTTACGGGTTCGGCTGATATTGGGGGCTGGCGTCTGGATCGCCGTGGCTCTCGTGCTGGCAGGCGTGACAATCGGCTACTTGTTCACGAAGAATGTGGAACGTAGCGCTTCGGCTGACCTATCGGCAACGATGTCGCGCCTTGTCGCTTTGATCAATCCAAATGCGCGCGATACGGCGCCAGTGCTGACCGGTTCCCTGCCTGATCCACGCTACGATACGCCTATCAGCGGTCTCTATTGGCAGATCACGGATCTGGGCTCACAGCAGATGATCCGCTCGCGCTCACTTTGGGACCATGTCCTCAAGCTCGAGACGCCGAACGAAGCCGGGCAGCTCTCAACCGTTCAGGGTCCCGTAGGGCAGTCATTGCTCGCCTTTTCCCTGACTGTGCGTTTTGCGAAAGCCAAAAGCGAGCGACGTTTCCAGGTCATCGTAGCCCAAGACCGCTCGATCCTTGATGAGGCGATCACCCGCTTTGGCTGGGAATTGGCCGTCGCGCTCCTGATCCTCGGCGGTGCTTTCGTCCTTGCTGCCGTTCTGCAGGTGCAATTCGGACTGTCGCCATTCAGGAAGCTGCGTCAGGATATTGAAGGCATCCGTAAGGGCGCCTCTTCTTCAATCGATGCCACCTATCCACTAGAAGTGGTTCCTGTCGTAAGTGAAGTAAACGCGTTGCTGGCTCTGCAGCAGAAATCAATGGATTTTGCACGGTCGCGTGCATCAGATCTCGCGCACGGGCTGAAAACGCCACTCGCAGTGCTTGGTACGGTTGCTTACGAGCTCGAAGACAGTGGCGACAAGCGCAGTGCTGCCACGATCATTGATCTGACGAACGAAATGCGCGGCCGCATCGATTACCAGCTGCGTCTCGTCCGGCTGCGTCAGCGCATCCGGATGCATGCTCTCAGTGCGTCGTTGAGCGATATTGTTCCGCGCGCGATCGCGGTCCTGAAAAAAACGCGTACCAGCGAGCAACTCGACTGGGTGGTTGACGTTATCGATGATCTGAATGTCGACATTGACGCAAATGATCTGATCGAGCTTGTCGGCGTGATACTGGAGAACGCTGCACAATGGGCAAACTCACTGATCAGCGTGCAGGCCAAGAAGGACGCGACAGTCGTCGAACTGCGGATATCCGACGACGGGCCGGGTATTCAACCCGCCGACCTTCGTACGATCGGCCGACGTGGCGGACGCTTCGACGAGACAAACCCAGGTACCGGCCTTGGCCTGGCGATTGCCTGCGAGATCGTTTCGCTGAACAATGGAACTATTGCTTTCGAACGATCCCAACATGGAGGGCTCGAGGTGACAATCTGCTTGCCCGTCGCTGATTGATGAACTTCCGCTATTTTTGCGCGAAAAGAGATGAGAGAGCGGCTAGTTCCCTAGCCGCGGAGCAACGGTGACCACAAAGCTGGAGACAATCCTCTAGCCCGGCTGTTGGCAGGTGAACTGACAACGCTCGCACCCATGCGGACGAGGCCCTACCTCGTCGGCGTCCGCAAGCGCCACAACCGTAAGCGCACAATTCGCGGCACCTGTTCATTGAAAATCGAATGAAGGAGTCTGTGTCCACAACGGAGACTGTGGAC